>JAAEQP010000595.1 GCA_024231375.1 bacterium
ATGGGGCTCGACACCACCATCATCGAGCAACTGGCCGAACGTCTCGACCCGAAGCAGACGATGCTCTACATCCCTTCGTGGCGCGCGGCGGGCTACGACCGGGATTACCCAAGCTACGACGCCTTCGTGGACGGATTGCTTCCGTTCATGGATCGCGCGCATGAACTCGGTTACCGGGTCATGCTCCACGTGAACTACTTTGGCGTCGACCCGCTCAACCCGCTCTACGAGCAGTTCGAACCGTACCACGTGCGGAGTCCCTGGGGAACCCACGAGAAGGAGTGGTGGTTGTGGACGCGCGCGGACCCCGTCATTAGGTTTGCCTACATCAACCCGGCCTGCAAGGCGTGGCGCGACGTGTTTGTCGAGCGGATGGTGGCGTTGCGCGCCGCGACGGGCGTGGACGCCTTGCACCTGGACCAGACGCTGTGCATCTTCAACGACCACAACGGTCTCATCGACGGCATGTCGATGATGGAAGGCAATACTGCCATCCACAAGGCGTTGCGCGAGGCGCTGCCCGAGGTGGCCATCAGCGGCGAGGGGCTGAACGAAATCACCCATCGCTACGAGGCCTTTGCGCAACGGCACGCATGGGGTCTTCACCATCACGAAGGCACCTGGAGTCGTGCGCACCTGGCCTGCGCCCATCCCATCAGTTCGTACCTGCTCCGCCCCTACACGATCATCTATGGCTACCTTGGATGCGCGCCGCCCCAGGACGAGCAGGTCTACGCGGCATGGAACGAAGCCTACCAGCACTGGGGCGTTATCCCCACGTTGAAGCCCAGGAACTACGACCGCGCGCCGCTATCCGGGTTCGAGCGGCAGTTTTTCGACGAGGCGGCCTTCTGGCAACGCGCGCAACCGCGCATCGATGTGGACGGCGAATGGCCGGGCGACGTGGTGTTCCCGTACCGATGCGCGTCGGGCGAGACCGCGTACCGAACCCGAGACCGCCGGCTGGTTCACGGAGAAAGCACGATCAGCCGCACGGTGACGGACGTCACGGAGCTTCAGGCGCCGGGCACGGTTCCCGGATGGCTGTTGTACGACAAGGACGGCTACTTCGGCCTGAACGCCGACACGTGGTACCCCTATTTCGATACGCCCCGCGATGCGTCCACGTTTCATGTGGCGCAACTGCCGGAAGGGTTCACGATAGCGCTCGCCTCCGAGAACGAGACCATGGCCTGCGTGCGTGTGCGTCAGTCGGGCGGTATCGTGGCCGACCTTGCCGCCGAGATCGACCGTGCCGTCACAGGTTCCGTGCCTTTCTCGGGCGAACCCACTGTGCAGACCGGCGCGTTGCAGGCCGAGGACGGGGGCGCCTTCTCGTCCAGCGGGTCCATGCTGCATGCCCATCCGCCCTGGAA
>JAAEQP010000596.1 GCA_024231375.1 bacterium
GGCGGGTCGCGGTGGTTCTGCATCCGTCGAATCGTGGCGCCGTTGCTGGCGCCGGCGGTGGGGGCGGGTCTGGCACTGGTGTTTGCGACGAGTCTGGGCGAGTTTGTGGCCTCGATTCTGCTGTACACGCCGGACAACATGCCGATCGCCATGCAGATCTACATGGCGCGCAGCGGCTCCGGGATTGGGACTGCCTTCGCCTATAGCGTATTCCTCATGATGCTGGTGGGGGCGACGTTCGTGGCGGCGCGGAAGTTCTCGGTGCGTGCGATCTAAGGAGGGGCTCGGAGCCGGGGCATGTCCTGCGCCCCCCGATTGTGGCCTCAGGAAGCGCTGTGATACACTCCCGAATCGAAGGAGAACAGTGCCATTATGCGAGAGAAGCTCATTGGAT
Source organism: bacterium (assembly GCA_024231375.1). The sequence continues at coordinate 395 of JAAEQP010000596.1, forward strand.
TCGCGAAGCTGGCGGCCGTCATCGTCGTGGTCGCGTTGGTCTGGCAGTTCGGCGTGAAGCCGCGGATGACGCGGTACCAGGCGTGGGAAGGCCGTATCCGCGACACGTACCAGGTTCGCGACATGAAACGGCAGGCGTCGTCGACCCACGACGCCGAGTGGAAGCTGTTCCGTTACCGCCTGCGCGTCGACCTGAATTCGGACGAAGAGATCGATGTCGAAGTCCCCTACGGACTCTGGAAGAACGTGGCGCCGGGCGTGCGTCTGGTGAAGGTCAGCGGCGAACGGTGGCCGCAGCCGCAGACGTTCACCGACGAGGACCGCGCCCACGAGTACTTCCAGGCCTACCTGGAAGCGACCAAGCAAGAAGAGGAAGCCGTCTCGCTCGGACTGACTGAAGAGGAACTGGCGGCACAGAAGGAGTACCTCGTCGCCAAGGCCGGCGAAGAGGGTGTGGTCAAGCGGCCCAGCGGATTGCTGTACCGGGTCGTCGAAGAGGGCGAGGGGGAGAGTCCCCGGTCCGAGGACAAGGTCCGTGTGGCGTACAAAGGCATGCTGATCGACGGCGATGTGTTCGACGCCAACGAGGACATGACCTTTCCGGTTGGAAACGTGATTCCGGGATGGCAGGAAGCGCTGCAACTGATGAAACCCGGCGCCACGTGGGAGGTATTCATCCCTTCGAAACTGGCGTACGGGAAACAGGCCCCGCAACGCATCGGGCCGGACAAGACGCTGGTGTTCGAAGTCACGCTGCACGAGGTCGTTGACGAGTAGTCTCGAACGCGGCCGACTCGATGCGGCACGCAGGAGAGTGTGTCGAACCGCATGCCGATTCGTAAGAGACGCATCATCTCATCGAAGCGGGTAGCCGCTGCCGTCCTAGTGGTGGCGCTGATGCTGTTTGTTGGAGCCGGATGCGTCTCGAAGCGGTTCCGCCCTCCCAAGCGGGTGCAACCCATCCAACGCGACATGGAAATCACGGGCTACAACAAGTGCCGTGAGTGCTGCAACTGGAAACGCAACTGGCGCGGGAAAGCCGTGATCGCCAGCGGGCCGAACAAGGGCCAGCCCAAACGGGTGGGCATCACGGCATCCGGCACGAAGGCCCGCGTGGGCACCATCGCAGCCGACACGGATTTGTATCCCTTCGGAACCATTATGTACGTACCGGGTTACGGCTACGGGCGCGTGGAGGATCGGGGCAGTGCCATCAAGGGGCAGGCCATCGACCTCTATTTCGGGTCATACAAACAGGCCCTGCAATGGGGCCGACAAACCAAACGCGTCGCCATCTGGCTTCCACCGGGGTCCTAGGGAACGGGTGATGCATTCGATCCATGCCAAGAGAGGGAGTCTTCCTATGGTCCGCCAATTCACATCAGTCCTGACCCTGGCAGTGCTGTGTGCCGCGTCATTCGTGGCGATGGCCGCCGACTTCGTAATCGTGGAGGGCGGCGCATCCCAATGCGCCATCGTGGTGCCCGATGGCGCTCCGGACAAGGTGTGCGATGCGGCCGAAGACCTGCGCCATTTCGTCGAACGCATGACAGGGTGCGCGCTGGAGGTGGCCAACGAATCCGAAGCGCCTGAAGGGTCGGCCATTTTTTTCGGCGAGACCCAACGCGCCAAAGACGCGGGGCTGACTGTCGACCAAGGGCCGTTCCCGACGGCCGAGCGGTGCCGTATCGTCGTGCGCGACGGCGACCTCTTCCTGCTGGGCAACGATGCATGGGTGTACGATGGTACGGCCCATGCCGTGTTCGGTCTGTTGGACCGATTTGGTTGCCGGTGGTTCATGCCGGGACCGCTGGGGGAGGACATCCCGCGCGTGGAGCGTCTGGCTGTGGAAGCACTGGACGTGGACGAGACGCCCGACTTTGTGGAGCGGAGCGGGGTCTGGTACGAGTACCACAACGAGAACTCCGACGAGGCGCATGCCGCGCTCGGAGAATGGCGCCGCCGCAACCGCATGGGCGCGCGCTGGCTGCCTATCGGGCACAACATCAAACGCATCATGCCCGTTGACCCGTATTTCGAGCAGCATCCCGAATGGTATCCCGAGTTTGGTGGGAAGCGGAAGACGGAAGGTCTCGAAGGAGGCATGTGGCATCCGTGCGTCAGCAACGAAGCGCTACGGGAATTTGTGGCGAAGCGCACTGCCGACGTCTTCCGCGAATCCGAGGACGTGCGCGGATACAGTCTCGCCTTGAACGATGCCGGGTGGCAGGGCTGGTGCCAGTGCGCGGCGTGCAAGGCCATGAACGAAACGACGAACGGGGAACGCGGGCGTGGCTTCACCAAGCGATATCTGACGTTCGTGGACGACGTGGCCCGGCGCGTGCAGGACGAGTTCCCCGACCGGCTGGTGACGGCGTCGGCCTACGCGTCGACTCAAGCCCCGCCGGAGGATATGGCGCCGCTGAACGACAACGTGTTCCTGGTCATCATGCACTACTACTGGTGCGACCAGTGCAACCCCTTTCGGGAGGACCCCTTCTACAAAGGGGTCTTCGAGGGCTTTGCCAAACTGACGCCCAACCGCTTGGGAGTGTACGAGTACTACGGCGATTTCCACTACGACCAGTTGCCCGTGGCTGCGTGGAGTTTCATGGACGACGACTTCGACTTCTTCGCCGACAACGGCGTGCGCATGATGACCATCGAAGGCGGCAACCATTGGGCCGCCAATCTGCTCACGTACTATGTCGCCGCGAAGAAGACGTGGGACA
>JAAEQP010000597.1 GCA_024231375.1 bacterium
ACGGGGCCAAGCCGGATTCCGCCAATATCCAGTCGATTTTCGCCACGGAGAACGTCGTGGCGGTTCAGGATCCCGCCTATCCCGTGTATGTCGACACGAACGTGATTGCGGGACGCTCAACCGGGTTCTCCGACGGCCGCTACGAGGGCTTCGTCTACATGCCCTGCACGGAAGAGAACGGCTTCATTCCCGACGTGCCGTCGGCAAAAGTCGACCTTATCTACATCTGCAGCCCCAACAACCCCACCGGGGCCGTGGCCACGCGCGAGCAGCTCAGAGGCTTCATCGACTATGCTCGGGAACACAAGGCCGTCATCGTGTTCGACGCGGCCTACGCGGCGTATATCAAGGATCCCGATCTGCCCCGGACGATCTTCCAGGTCGATGGCGCCAAGGAATGCGCCCTCGAGATCAACAGCTTTTCCAAGGAAGCCGGGTTCACGGGCGTGCGGTTGGGCTGGACCGTCGTCCCCAAGGCGCTTAGGTGCGAAGACGGCGAACCGGGCGTCCTGAACCAACTGTGGAACCGGCGCCAGTGCACCATGTTCAACGGAGCCTCCAACATCGTTCAGGAAGGCGGCTTGGCCGTTCTCTCGTCGGAAGGACAACGCCAGAGCGGCGAGATGATCGACTACTACATGACCAACGCCGCCATCATCAAGGAGGGGGTGGAGTCGGTTGGGCTCACCGTGTTCGGCGGCGTGAACGCTCCCTACATCTGGATGCGCACGCCGAACGGCCTGTCTTCCTGGGACTTCTTCGACAAGCTGCTCAACGAGACCCACGTCGTCGGCACGCCGGGCAGCGGATTCGGTCCCAGCGGCGAAGGCTACTTCCGGTTGA
>JAAEQP010000598.1 GCA_024231375.1 bacterium
ATCCCCGCTAATCGACACTAATCTAAGAACAATCAGCGAAGATTAGCGAAGATCAGTGTTCTTCCGGCGTCTTTTACCGATAACCAACACTTCACTCACGCTATGTATCCAACTGACCCAAAACAGCCATCCGTGTTTCATCTGTGGCTGATTTATTTTCGATATGCTTCCCGCTGGATCATCCGCCAGTTACTTAACTCCTTGTGTGATTGTCACGTGCGGATAAGTAGACGGTATTGGGGCAAGCCCGCCCGCAACTATCAACTATCAACTATCAACTACCAACCCCCAACATCCCAACAGGATCCATGGATAACCTATTGTTGGCCACTCTGGCAAACAACGACATGTGGTACGCGCTGCCGCTGGTGGTGGCGGTGAGCCTCGTGTATTCGGCCACCCGGCACGAGCAGATGGGACCGATTCTCGGCCACGCGCTTAGGATCGGCGTCTGGATAGTCGGCTTCATGGCGGTCGTATTCGCCGTGTTACTATTGCTTTCCTGGTGGCTGTGAGGGCGCGGCAATGAGAATTGTGGTTCTTGGGGCGGGTACGGTCGGTACGTCGATTGCCGACATGTTGTGCCAGGAGCGGCACAGCGTGACGGTCGTCGATCACGATCCGAGCCACACGCGGCGCGTGAACGATGAGCTTGACGTCCGCGTGGTAACCGGCTCCGCGGCCCAATCGAGCACGCTCTTCCAGGCCGGCATTTTCGATACCGATCTCTGCCTGGCCGTGACCGGTAGCGACGAAGTCAACATGATCGCCGCCAGCATGGCCAAGGCGATGGGCGCGCGTCGAACGGTTGCCCGAGTTTACGCGCCCGTCTTCCGCGATCTGAGCACGTTCGACTACCAACGGCACTTCCACATCGACCGGCTCCTGAGTATGGAGCATCTCTCGGCCATGGAACTGGCCCGGGGAATCCGCCATCCCGACTCGGTCGCCGTGGAGAACTTCGCCCGCGGCGAGTTGGAAATGCAGGAAATGGTTATCGTCGACGAAACGCCGGCCACTAAGGTTCCGCTGAAGGAACTCGAACTGCCGCACGGCGTGCGAATCGGCTCGATCTCGCGGGGTGGCGTAACTTCCATTGCCGGCGCCAACGATCAGGTGGCGGTGGGTGACCGGATTACGATAATGGGCACCCGGGAGGACGTCGACGAGGTGAAGGAGCAGTTCCAGCGAGAACAGCCGCCCAAGAAGGGCGTGGTCATTGCCGGTGGCGGCGAGACCGGATATCATCTGGCCCGCGTGCTCGAAGGGCGACGCTTCGCCGTACTTCTAATCGAGGCCGACCGCGAGCGTTGCGAATTCCTGGCCGCGCACCTCAAATACGCCACCGTGGTTAACGGCGATGCGCAACGTCGCGCCAGCCTGGAAGAG
>JAAEQP010000599.1 GCA_024231375.1 bacterium
AGTACACGAGCGTAATCCTCATCGTTGCGGAGAGGACCCGCGCTGACGGCAGCGCCGAAGTGGACACCGCGCGCTTCGGCCAAGCTCCTCAGGGTCGATTCGTCGCCCATGGATTTCCCCTCGGTTGTACAACGTGACGAACGGGCTCTTGAGGCCAACTATTCTACATCAGTTCGCGCCATTTGCTATCATCCGTCCGTGGGTCAACGAAACGCATAGGAAAGGCCGACTCCATGGGTTCAACCATCCTGCCCCGTCTGGTGAGTCTGACGGGCCTTGTCGTGATGCTGGGCATCGCCTTGGCGCTCAGCGAGAACCGCAAGCGCGTCAACTGGCGCTTGGTCCTCTGGGGTGTCGGACTCCAATTTGCCATCGGGGTCGCCATACTCCTGACCCCCCTGGAGGGAGGCATCTTCGCCGGGATGCGAGGCGCGGTGGGCGTCCTGACCGAATCAGCGCTTCAAGGCGAGAAGGTGGTGTTCGGCACGCTCGCCGAGGACTTGGATATTGGCGCTACCTTTGCGTTCCAAGTATTGCCGGTCATCATTTTCGTTTCCGCGATCGCGGCCATTCTGTATCACCTGCGCATCGTCCAGACCGTGGTCCAGATGCTCACCTTCCTCATGCGGCGCACGTTGAAGACCTCGGGCGCCGAGACCTTCTGCGCCGGGCTGCTCATCTTCCTCGGCATCGAGTCCGCCACCGCCGTGCGCGGGTATCTCAAGACCATGACCCGGTCAGAGCTGTGCACCATCATGACCACGTTTATGGCCACCATCGCGGGCAGCGTTATGATTGTCTATGCCACCTTCGGCGCTGAGCCCGGTCACCTTCTGGCAGCGTCGCTCATGAGTGCGCCGGCCGCCATCGTCATCTCGAAGTTGATGGTGCCCGAAGTGGGCGATCCCGAAACACGAGGCAGCGTCCGGATTTCGGTGCCGGTCGAAAGCCACAACCTCGTCGACGCCATCTCACGAGGCACATCCGACGGGCTCATGATGGCGCTCAACGTGGGCGCCATGCTCATTGTGTTCATCGGATTGGTCCACTTGTTGAACATCCCGTTCAACGCCATCGTGGGCCGTCCCTTCGAAGTGGTGGTGGGATGGCTGTTCTGGCCCTTCGCGGCGTTGCTGGGAGTACCCCTGTCGGACGTGCCGGAAGTGGCGCAGTTGTTGGGCAAGAAAACCGTGCTGAACGAGTTCCTGGCCTATTTGGACCTTCAGGCGAGTATCGGTGAAGGCGCCCTCTCCAAACGGTCCATCACCATCGCCACGTACGCGCTGTGCGGATTCGCCAACCCGGGCAGCCTCGGCATCGCCATCGCCGGCATGGCGGGACTGGTTCCGGAGCGCCGCGCGGAAATCACGCAACTTGGCCTGCGGGCCTTCATCGGCGGCACGCTCGCGTGTTTCACCACGGCGTGCGTCGCGGGGGTGCTGCTCTTTGAGTAAGCCACCGGTACCACGAGCCCTCACCATCGCGGGCAGCGACTCCGGCGGCGGCGCCGGCATTGAGGCCGACCTGAAAACCTTTACCGCGCTGGGCGTCTACGGCATGGCGGCGGTCACGTCCATCACCGCCCAGAACACCGTCGCGGTCACCGCGGTCCACGACCTGCCCCCGGCTTTAGTGGCGGAACAGATTGACGACGTGGCCCAGGACATTGGCGTCGATGCTGCGAAGACGGGCATGTTGTCCAGCGCCGAAATCGTGGAGGCCGCTGCCGAATCGTTGCGACGCAACGCCATCCCCAACCTGGTGGTGGACCCGGTGATGGTGGCGAAGAGCGGCGACGCCTTGCTCCAGGCATCGGCTCAGGATGCGCTGAAGCGCCTCATCCTGCCGCTGGCGCATATCGTGACGCCGAACATTCCCGAAGCGGAGGTCCTGTCCGGCACGCCCATCGCGGGCGAGAAGGATCTGCGTGAGGCCGCGCGCCGTATCCGGGATCTCGGACCGGCCTTCGTGCTGATGAAGGGCGGTCATCTGCCCGGCGACGAGGCGGTGGACGTCCTGTTCGACGGAGAATCGTTCCACGAATACCGGACCCCGCGTATCGACACGAAGAACGCCCACGGCACGGGCTGCACCTTCTCGGCGGCCATCGCGGCTCACCTGGCGATGGGGCGCTCCGCCCAGGAGGCTGTGGGCCTGGCAAAGGACTACCTTACCGAGGCCATCGCCCGCAGCTTCGCGCTTGGGGCCGGGCACGGTCCGCTCAACCATTTCTGGCCGCTTGCAGACGGCTGACGTCCACACGACGCAACCTTCTGCGCTGTTTCGGGATACATCTGGTGTGGAGGTGTGTCGTGCTCTGCCTGGGAGTCAATTGACGCGGCGGCACAGCGCACCTACAATGCATACGAGCGTAACTCGCGGGTTCTGGGAGAGATTCGGTATGGATCCAGTGCGCGGATGGGGGATCGTCCTGCTGCTGATCGCCGGTTGCTGCTCGGTGGCCTACGCTGCCGAGGAGTTGAAGCTGGATCAGCCGCCGGCGGCCTTCCAGAAACCGTACTCCCCTGCCGACGGAACGACGGTCTCGGTGAATCCCCCGCCCTTCACCTGGGTCCCGCCGGCCGACGATCTTGCCTATGTGCTGGAACTTTCTCAGTCGCCCGACTTCTCCCACAATGTGTCCCGTATCACCGGCATCGACATCAGCACGGCGGTGTGTCCGGGCTACCTGGTGCCAGGGAAGTGGTATTGGCGCTACGGCATCGATTCCGGCAAGGACACCGCGACGCTGAGCAAGGTGCGCTCGTTCACCGTGCCCGAAGACGCGCAAAGGCTTCGGTATCCCAACGAATCAGCCGCCATGGCACTCATTCCCAAGGCGCGTCCACGGCTACTGTTCACATCAACGAAGCTGGCCGACTACCGGAAGCGGGTCAAGGAAGGCGACCTCAGCCATCTGCCCAAAGTGTTCTCGGACGCCTATGACAAACACATCGGCGAAGAATTGGTTCCTGAGCCGCCCTTCGTGAAGGGGAGCGGCTTCGAGGAAGCGACCGGCTACACGGCCATCTTCCGTTCGACCCGTCCGCCCATGGACCTCATGGAACGGTTCGCCATGTCCTATGTGTTGACGCAGAACGTAGAACACGGGCTGGAAGCCAAGCGGCGGATTCTCCACTTCTTCGGATGGGACCCCGAAGGGTCCACGGCCTACCACAGCAACGACGAACCCGCCATGTGGGTAATGATGCGCGGCGTGCGCGCCTACGACTGGACCGCCGACCTCTTCACCAAGGAAGAGCGGCAACTGGTCGAGTACGTGATGCGCGTGCGGGCGCGCCAGTTCTACGACCATCTCCGCAACAAACGCAAGTTCCATACGAACCCCTTCGAAAGCCACGCGGGCCGTACGCTGGGATTCCTGGGTGAGGCGTCCATTGCCTTCGGTCACGAATGGCCCGAGGCGCGCGAGTGGTTCGGGTATGTGCTGACGTTGTTCTGGAACGTGTATCCCGCGTGGGGGCAAGACGACGGCGGATGGCACGAAGGCCCCGGGTACTACAGCGCCTACATGAGCTTCGCGCTCCATTACGTGACAGCCCTGCGCGAGGCGACGGGCGTGGACCTCATGGAGAAGCCCTTCTTCCGCAACACGCCCGATTACCTGCTCTATACAAATCCGCCGTACGCCAAGATATCGCCTTTCGGCGACGGGGAGTCCGGCGGAGGTTCCCCGGGCAAGGGCAATGTCATGTATTGGTTCTCGTCACTCCAGGGGAACCCGCATTACCGGTGGTATGCCGAGCAGATGAAGGCCGACCAAGGGACTGGCCCACTCAGCCTCGTGCTCAAGGACGATTCGCTGAAGGGCAAAGCGCCCACGGACCTGCCCCAGGCCAAGGTGTTTCCGGGGGTGGGGTTGGTGTCGCTTCACACGGCCCTCGGCAACGCGGCCGAGGACGTGCATTTCCTCATTCACAGCGATCCCTACGGTCCCATCAGCCACGCCCACGCCGACCAGAACGCCTTCACCATCGAAGCCTTCGGTGAACCGCTGGCCATCGCGTCCGGCTACTACCCCTGGTACGCGTCGGACCATCACAAGAAGTGGTCGTGGGAATCGAAATCGTCGAACACCATCACCATCGACGGCGGCGTGGGCCAGGTCGTCCGCGATCCCAAATCCAAGGGCGCCATTACCGGCTTCATCCACACCGACGACTACGACTACGTGCAGGCGGATGCCACGGCGGCGTACCAGGGGCGGCTGACCAAGTTTGTGCGGCAGGTCGTGCACGTGCGGCCCGGCATCTTCGTCATCTTCGATCAACTCGATGCGCACGACCCCGTCACCTACGAATGGCGGTTGCACGCTTTGTCCGAAATGAACCTGGAACCGGAGATCCAGCAGCTCACGGTGTCCCAAGGCAAGGCGCGGTTGCTGGTGCGTATGTTCCAGGACGCCCAACTCTCCGCCACCCAGACCTACGAGTTCGACGTACCGCCCGAGAACGACGCGGCCGACCAATGGCATGCGGTGGTTTCCCCCCTGGAGAAGGCGAAGGCCTACACCTTCCTGACGGTCCTTGTCCCGTACAAGGAAGGCGGGAAAGACGCGTTGCCCATCATCGAGCCCATCGCATCGGACACCGGTCGTGGTGTGAAGATCGACACGCCGGAAGGCACACACCACGTCGCCTTCAAGACGACGGACAAAGAAGGCAAGTGGGGCGTCTACTGGCTCGAAACCGACGGCGAAGCCGTGGCCGTCCACGCCCGCCCGGACGGTGCCTTCGACAGGACCCTCGTCTACAACGGCGAGAAGATTCTCGAATCCCTTCCCAACGGCACCACCCGCGACATCACCAAGCCGAAGAAATGATAGGGACAGGAGGCGAGCAGGGAAAGGCCAGACCCTCAACGCAGAGGCGCAAAGGACGCAGAGGAGCGCGGAGAAGCGCATAGGAAGGGCGTCTCCGCGCGCGAAACGCGTTTCGTCCCCTCGTCATGCTGAGCAAACGCGAAGCATCTCGCGCTACGATGCATCTGCCTGCGAAATGAGATTCTTCACTTCGTTCAGAATGACGGTG
>JAAEQP010000600.1 GCA_024231375.1 bacterium
CCTCATTGACCAGGGATCCCAAGCGCAGGGCGGGGAAGTCGACCTGTGGACCAGCCGCCCCCTTCGCTTCGTCATGCTCCCGGCGGACCCGGGCAAGAGCCGGCTCGCCGCCGATTCAGGCCTTGTCGACGTCCTGCCGTGGATGCTCGGCGCCGCCCTCGAGAAGCAGACTTCCCTCGAACTCGTCAACCGCGAACTGCTCTCCGACATCCTCGCCGAACAGGAACTCTCGGCCCAACTCAGCACGAAGTCCGGCCAGATCGCATTGGGCCAGGTCCTCGGCGCGCGCCTTCTCGTCCAGTGCGAGTTCGGCGCATTGCAGCTCGCCGCCACTCCCGAGAACTTCGTCATCACGAAAGTGGTCGACACAGAAACCACACGCGACGCCTCCCCCGACGACCGCGTCAAACTTACACGCCCCATCATGGTGGACGAACTGGCGTCGAAACTCGCCGCCGCCGTTCAGACTGCCGTCGACAACGCCTACCCCCTGCAGGGCAAACTCACCAAACAGAACCGCGGTCTCTACGCCAACATCGGCGCCGACGTCGGCGTTGAAGTCGGCATGCGCTTCGCCGTCTCACCAAAACCCGACCCCACCCTTCTGATGCCCGACAGGTTCGTCTTCGTCGAGGGTCCCGTCGGGCTTAAGCGCGCCGGCGTCCGCACCGAAGGCTTCGAACCCGGTGACATCCCCGAAGAGGGGTGGTATATTGTCCACACGGGTGACTGAGATGTGGTGGAGATGCTCATCGCCCATTCAGGTCATCCGATGTCAAGCGACAGTACTCGCAAGACTGGGGCACGAAACGTAGGGCGCTTCTCGATGCGCCGGAACGGACGTACGGGCCAATAGGCCACCGCGCGTCAGGATGCGGACTGAACGCAGGAACGAGTAGCCCGCGGTCGCCGAA
>JAAEQP010000601.1 GCA_024231375.1 bacterium
ACCTTGATCTGGGCCTCGTCCACGTAGGGGCGGGCACCCACCTTGAACGTGGTCGTGCGATGACGGCCGGGGTACATCTTGGTGAGTTCGAGCTTCGCGCGCTTCTTCTTTGGCTGGACAGCCACGAAGTAGTGTTCGCGATGTACCCGGAACCCGTTCACGCCAAGCCCAACGGGTCCGCGGTCAAACCGTTTCTGCCAGACCTCGTACGGCTCACCGTCCGCGGTGACCGCGAGGTCCGTCTTCTCGAATCCCTGGTCCATCAACCAGAACAGGTCTTCTTGTTGCTTCGTGTGGCGAATTACCGAAACTGTGACCGGGACATTCGCGTGGAACGACCAGTGCTCCGTACCCAACACATGCCGCTCGTCCTTCGTAAGGATCGCCAACACATCCTTCTCATCCATCCGGCTCAGTTCATCGGCGTCGGCCCCGGAACGCATACGGTCCACCACCGTTGCTACGGTGTCGTGTACAGAAGGATGTTCGCCCACGTGGGCCCATGCCGATAGGCAGACGGCCAGCGGAAGAAGAAGCGCTACCCAGCGTCGCATGTTTAGTCACTCCTAGAGGTTATGTCGCTCTGACTCTCCTGGGGGTCCTAGAGAGTAACGACGGAGAACACGCAAGTATGCCCGAGAGCTATTGCGCAGGGCAGAACCAACGCGGCGCGAGCAAGAGACTGCGGGTCTGTTGAAAGAATCACATGCCCACCAATACAGAAGCGACAAACGGGGACTGCCAAGTTCTTACGTCCCATTATTGCCCTTCTTAGGGCAACAATGGGTGGCTGTCCCCCGCTTATCGCGGCCTACGCCTGAGAGTCTGAGGCTCTCTCAACAGTCCCATCGCCATTGTGAGCGGGCCAGACTGTCGGCCCCGTCCGATCAGTACACCAGTGCCCGGAAGTCCTTCACCGTGTGGAAGGTGATGAGATTGCCGTCATGGGCGGACTTGGCGCGGTCGTCCCCCGACCGTGACAGCACGTGAAGATCGTCGTCATCGATCACCATCGACGCGTAGTGCCGGCCCTGGCCATAGTTGCCGGAATCGGCTACGCGCGCCGCGAAACACCAGTCCACGCAATTCTTCGAGAAATGCAACACCAATCGGTGCCGTTCGTTGTTGGGCAGGTTGAAGCGATTGTCCGGCAACAACTCGGGACGCGTCATACTGTCGGTCGCCTGAGTCGACAGGAGCCAGAACAGTTTGGTTTCCTCATCGTACAGAATGTGGAACTTCATCTGCCCGCCCGGGCATGGAACGTACAGCATCGGTTCGCCTGATGGCGCGGTCTCAAGAGAGACCTCGATGGAACCATCCTCAGCCTCAACCGCCTTGGCGATGCACGCGAGATTCGTCGATCCGGTGTGCGCCCGCATCCACAGGTGGAACGTCCGCCCCGCAGGATCGAACCAGAGGTGGTCGGGATCGGTGAATTGAACAATGTTGGTTTCGAGCCACCCCGGTGGCGCCATACTCCGCTTGTCTTTCGGATTGTCGGGGGCGGTTCGACCCGGTTTGTAGAACGGCACCCCCACAAGGTGCGGATCGCCCGCTTTCTCGACGGCCGACCGGTAGCTCAACTCGTTGGAGAAGGTCCAGGATTCGCGCTTCGTCAGGTCCGCGCCTTCGTCGCCGGCCATCACTACAGGAGCGAGCACCGCTACCGCCCACCCCTTGAAGCTTGGGTCTGTGTTCTTCTCCATCACCAGATAGACCCGGCCCCGCGTGTGCCACACGCTACAGGGGGCTTGGTGCCAGTGCTCGTCTTCCGTGAGCCAGAAGGCACCTTCCCACGTGTCGCCACCGTCCGTCGACCGCATAACGCCCAGGTCGCCTGCGTGTCCCAGCACATATACGGCGTCACCGGCCACGAACGGACGCGCGTGATACAACGGCATGTCGGATCGTTGGGTCCACGTCTTTCCGTGGTCGTCACTGGTGTAGATCTTACCGGTCCATTTGCGACCGCCCTCGTCAATCCGCAGGTCGGCCACTTTCGACGGATCGCGCACGCCCTGGTCCATCGTTGCCACGAGACGTCCACTTGCAAGGCGCACGATACCCGGACTGTAGGCGTACACCTTCGGGGCATAGGGCGATTCGTACACGACAGACTCCGAACCGATCACAGGAATCGCCTGAGTTGTTGTGTCCTCCCGCTGCCCATCCGCGGCCGTCATCGTCATGCTCACGCTCCCCAGTAGAATCAGCCAGTACGTCATGGTCCCGCCTCCAGCCGTCCAGGCCTACGAGCCGTTTAGTTCGTCCTTGAGAGCGACCTTGTTGACCTTGCCGGTCCCCAGGATTGGTAGCGCTTCCCGAAACTCGATGTGCTTGGGCACCTTGAAATTCGCAAGGTGCTGCTTGCAGTACGCGCGCAGTTCCTTCGATTTCAGAATCTTGCCGGGTTTCGGCATGACAAACGCGTGCCCGACTTCCTGGTAGACGGCGTCCCGCACGCCAATGACTGCTGAGAGCAGAATGTCCGGATGGGCCTCCAACACGTCTTCCACCTCACGGGGATACACGTTCTCACCGCCGGATTTGAACATCTCGGACTTGCGTCCCGTGATGTGGAGACGGCCATTGTCATCCAGCCACGCGAGGTCGCTGGTGTAGAACCATCCCTCCGCATCGGTCACGGCTGCCGTCTGGTCAGGCTTGTTCAGGTACCCGCGCATCACGCTGGGGCCACGGACCGCCATTTCTCCGATGGTGCCCGCGGGTACTTCGCGACGCTCGTCGTCCACAATGCGAAGCTCGAAGGGCGGCACGACGCGGCCAGCCGTGTCGCAGAGGGCATCCAGGTTGTCATCGGGAGCCGTGTAGGTTACGAGTCCCGCCAACTCGGTCGACCCATAGCCGTTCATCAAGCGCGCACCGGTCTTGGACGCGATCTTCGTCAGGGTTTCCACGAGAATCCGGGGCGCTACCGATCCCGACCATACGAACAGGTCCACATGGCTCCAATCCATGGCGGGGAAGTGGGGCGTTGCGAACTGCATCAGGAACATGGCCGGCACTTGTCCTATCAGGGTGATCCGTTCCTGCTCGATGACCTTCAGTGAATCCGTGGCGTCGAACCGGTCCACCATCACGATGGATCCACCCGCGTAGAGGGTCACCATGCCCAGTTCGACATCGGCTGCCACGTGGTTGATGGGGAAGTGAATCAGCGACCGCGTGGCTTCGGAAAAATCGAAGTGATGCGCCTCCGCGGCCACGCTCGCCAGGATGCCTCGATGGTCGTGGAGCACGCCTTTCGGTTTTCCTGTCGAACCGGACGTGTACATGAGTAGCGCCAAGTCCTCGGGACGGCCCTCCGATGCGCGGTCGGCCAAGGCATCGTCCAGATGCGGGCGCGGCTGGTCGATCCACTCGGCAAAGGGGCCGACCTCCTCGACGGGCTCGCCTATAATGAAGACCTCTTTCAGGCAGTCGAACTCACGGACCATGGTCTCGCCGACTTCGGCCAGGTCCACGCCGAGATATTCGCGTAGGGTGATGAGCACCTTCGGTTGACAGTCCTGGAACACATAGCGGACCTCATCGCAGGTGAGTTTTGGTGAGAGGCCGAGCCAGATCGCGCCAACCTTGTTGGCGGCCATGAAGGTGGTCAGAAATTCGATTCGCGCCATGGAGATGAGCACAATCCGGTCGCCCGGCTCGATGCCTGCATCCAGGAAGGCCTTGGCGGTCCGGTCCACTGCGTCCCGGAACTCCCCCCACGTCACGCGTTCCTCGCCGAACACCAGAAACTCAGCGTCCGGTTTGCGATCGGCCCAGTAGTCCACGTAGTGCCACGTCAACGACAGTTCTGATTCGCTCATCGTTTCTCTCGATTGTTCCACGGGACGGACGGCGGACTAACCGGCCGCTATCGTCGCGTAGCCGTCGCTCAGTGCCTTTCTGCCTTCACTGTTCAACACATCGAAGAACACGCGCGTGCCGCCGTCGACCGGCTCCGAACCCAATGCGCGCACGTGAATATCGGTCCCCGGAAGCACCATGCCCGTGAACCGGCAGTTGATCGACTTCAGGCGCGACGGATCGCCGTCTGCCTCTCGGTTCGTCAACTCCCGCGCGGCCAGGGCCAGTGTTGCCGTACCGTGCAGAATCGTGCTCGGCAACCCCACGTTCCGCGCGAAGGCCTTGGACGTGTGAATCGGAAACTGGACATCCGCGCATCCGTCGTAGATGTGGCTCGCCAACGGGTCAATGTGGATGCGTTCATCCCAGAGCGGCGGCTCATCACTCTCGAATCGAGGCGGCTGCGGCAGATTCTCGGTGCCTCGGCCGCCGTCAGGGCATCGCACGCGGCGGAGCAGTGCGCCCACGTCCTCTCTGAACACCAGCCGTCCGTCGTCGTCCGTCGCGTCGAACCGCAACACCACAATCGTTCCGCCCCGATGGGGCGCCACCGCGAGCACCTCGCCTTGCAACAGCAGGCGGTCGCCCGGGATCAACGGCCGATACCATTCCAAGTGCTCAAGGTAGTGAACCTGTTGACGCAGCGCATCGAGTGGGAACCCCGGATGGTCCCAGTACGTCTCGAAATCGCCCGCAACGCGCCACGTCAGTGCAACCGCCAACATGGGCGGCGCAAGGGTTCCGTCCGCGCGTTCGTCGTCGAAGTAGATTGGGTTGGCGTCCCCGACCGACGCAGCGAAGTTCATGGCATGGCGCCACGACACCTCCACCTCCAACGGCTTCGCCTTCACCCCCATGAAATCGGAACTCACTTCCATCAGCGCCTCCTTGCCCCCGTCCTTCCCCTTGGACGGACCCAAACAGTACCATGTTTTGCGGGGCCGATGGTAGGGGCGCACCGTCAAAGTCTGCACGTCATCGGCCAGGTCGATGCGGGGTGTCTATCGGTGCTGGAACCGTGTAGTCTATCGCCGCTAGTAGCATGGACGAAAGGCACGGGCGCGGAAGACGGAGTAAGGGAGATGTGCGACATGACGACGCCTGAACGCGAGATTCTTCGCACCTTGGCGAAGCAGTATGCCGAGGTAGCGG
The DNA here is from genome assembly GCA_024231375.1 of bacterium. The sequence continues at coordinate 5,029 of JAAEQP010000601.1, forward strand.
CTCAGGACACACAAGACGAGCGCAGGGCGCTGTGGCGCGCGCACAACAGTTTTCATGGCGATCGCGTGCCCATTTACGCACGAGCCTTCGCCTGGAACGAGATGCCTGAGTCTCAATGCCAGTGTGCGGACCCGCTGTGCGAGAGGGTTGAACGCGAACTGCGGCGTAGGCTCTACTGGGCCTCTCTGGGTGACGATTCCATCTTCGAACCCTGGATCTCTGTTGATGCGGCGCACATTCTGCCCGAGCATGGTGTCTGGGGCCTCCCAACAAGCTGGATCGGCGATCACGACCCCAACGTGGCCCGCAAGATCGACCCACCCATCGTTGACTATGCCGATGCGGACCGCATGACCGTTCCCGCCCACGCCATTGACGAGACCGAAACCGAGCGCCGGAAATCGCAGCTTCAGGACGCCATCGGCGACATCCTGCCCGTGCATGTGGAACGGGCCACCGAATACCGGTGCTGGAACGCCGACATCTCCACACTGATCACGCGCCTTCGCGGTCTTGACCAACTCATGCTGGACATGATGATGGCGCCCGACTGGCTCCACGGCGTGCTGGCATTCATGCGCGACGGGATTCTCAAGGCCCAAGAGGAGGCCGAGCTTGCCTGCGACTGGACCCTGTCCGCTCACGACAACCAGGCCATGAGCTACGCAGAGGAACTGGCCGACCCATCCATCGATGAGGAATCCGTGGGACGCGATGCACTTTGGTGCTTCTGCGCGTCCCAAGAGACGACCCTTGTGGGTCCGGATATGTTCTACGATTTCATGCTCCAGTATCAGATTCCGATCATGGAGAAATTCGGGTTGGTGGCCTATGGATGCTGCGAGGATCTTACCCTGAAGATCGACCAGCTTCGCCGCATACCCAATCTCCGCCGTATCGCCGTATCGCCCATGGCCGACGCCGCGCGCTGCGCTGAGCAGATCGGTACCGACCACATCATCAGTTACCGGCCCAGCCCCAGCGATATGGTGGGCTACGGATTCGACGAAGACCGCATCCGCCGCATCCTGCGCCGCGACCTCGAAGCCTGCCGCGGATGCCACGTGGATATCACGTTGAAAGACGTCGAAACCGTCCAGCACGATCCCGCGCGTGTGCGGCGTTGGGTCGAGGTAGCGCGCGAGGTGCTGGACGAACTCGCACTGGTGTAGAGAACGCCGAAGAAGTGGGGGACGTGATGCTGAGAACCATTCTGATCGCACGGCCCATCGTTTGGACCGCACTGGCGGCCTGCGCAACCTGTGTGGCCGCCGAGGTGGAGGTTCCGCTCACGGTCGCCCCGGAAGTTGCCGAACTCTTCACGCTGGTCGACAACGCCGGATTCGAGGATGGCGACCGGCTCCCGGCATGGTGGAGCCGCCATCCGTCGAAGAACAATGACCGGAATCTGCACGAACGCGACACGGAGACCTTCCGGACGGGTGCCGCGAGCGCCCATATTCGTTGGCTCGACCCCATTGCCGGCGAGAACAAGGCCCCGCTCCAATGGAGCAAATACCGGCTGCCCGTGAAGGAAGGTATCGACTTGATCGTAACGGGATACGCCAAGACAAAGGATGTCGATTCGTGCCACGCCGGCTTCAATTTCTATGACGCTGCGAACGAGTATCTGGGACACGGCAAGGTTCCGGGACCTAAGAACGCGGTCGACTGGACGCCTTTCTCCGGCATCGTTCACGTGCCCGACACCGCCGCTTCCATGGGGTTCGTGCTGTACTCGGTCCAGGGCGGGGACACGTGGTACGACGATGTGGCCGTGCTTGGGATTCCCCGTGCCGATGCCGTGCGTGCTACGCCCAATCTGGATGGGCGACTCGACGATGCATGCTGGGACGACGCGCGCGCTGTCACGGCCTTTGTGCGCCAGGACGGTGCGGCGCTGGCCCGGTCCCGGACGGCCGCATGGATCGCGTATGACGACACGAATCTCTATGCCGCCTTTCGATGCGCCACGCCGGACGGCGCGGCGTTGCGTGCGGATACGGTTGAGCACGACGGCGACGTGTGGCTCGACGACAGCGTAGGGTTGCTGCTTTCTCCTTCGCGTTCGTCCGATGCGCTGTACCGGATCGCCGTCAACTCGAAGGGCGTTGTCTACGATGCCCGCGGCGACGAAACCTCCTGGGACTCGAACGCTATCGCCCGTACTGCGCGACAAGACGGTGCGTGGACCGTCGAGATCGCCGTGCCACTCGGATCTCTCGGTCTCGGTCTCGACACCGCTTCCGAATGGAGTGTCAATCTCGTTCGCAATGACTGTTCCGCGGCGTCCGAAGTCTCCGTGTGGTCACTGGGTGGTCTCGACAATGTCCGTCGGTTCGGCGCTGTTTCCATGACACCCGACCTGACCCGCTATGCGCGGGAAACGGTCCTGGCGCGGGTGACGGAACTGAATGCTCGCTTCCAGAACACTGAGAACCAAGTGGCCGACGCTGATCTGTCCGCCGATGTGCGGACAGCCTCCGGCCGGTTCGCAGCCGAGGGGCGCGCTGCCTTGGCCGAGTTGAAGGCACACGTGCAGGCCGGTTCCGGTTGGACTGTTCCGCAGGCTCGCGAAGCCTTGGCGCGCGCTGAGCGGTTGTGTGACGAAGCGCACAGCGCGGTGATTCAGGCCTACTACGCTACGACCGCCCGCGACGACGGGGGATTCTCGGTGCGTCTGGCCTCCTCCCTTGCGAAGTTCCCTCGAACCGAGCCCGTCATCGGCGGGACCATCGTTACCTCAATCACTCTCGAAGCCGCACGCGACGAAGCCGAATCGTTCCAACTCGTGGTGCTCCCTCACGGTCGCGACCTGACCGGTGTCGAAGTGACGACGGAACCGTTGCGTTGCGGCGCTGCGTCCATCCCTATTGAATGGCACCCCGTGGCCTACGTGGAGACCGGCACACCGCGCGGCTACACCCCTCCCTACGTGGGCTGGTGGCCCGACGTGTTGATGCCGCCCGCGCCGGTGGACGTGAAGGCGGGTTGCCGTCAACCGCTCTGGTTCCGCGTGGAGGTGCCGGCCGACGCCCCAGCCGGGAACTATGCGGGTTCCGTGTCCGTGCGCCATTCGGGGACGGAGGTTGTCGTTCCGGTCACGCTACGCGTGCGGCCGTTCCGGTTGCCGCGTCCGGGTACGTTGCCCACGGCGTTCGGCCTCTATGCCCGCGCTCTGTCCGAGTGGTACCACGGAACGACCAACTACCAGAAGACGCTCAGGATCGACGATTTCGCCCGGTGGTGTGAGTTTCTGGGGCACTACCGCCTGACGCCGAAGAACATCGCCAACGAGTACTGTGTCACCAAGGAGGTAGAGGGCGAGAAGAAGCTCGACTTGGGCACGTTGAAGCAAACCCTGGCGCCCTTGGCCCCGCGCTACTACCCGCCCTATTCTTTCTGCGTGTACCGTCTGCCTTGCCCGGCCGATGTGCGCAACGGCACCACCACCCAGGATCCCGCGGTTTGGGTGCGTAGCCTTCAGGCGCGGGCCACCGAATACCAGCGCTTGGGCCTTCCTTCAGCCGCCTATGTGTACGGCATCGACGAACCTTCCCCGGCGGCGTACCCTTTTGTCAGAAACGTGTACACCCTGGTCCGCGAATCCACGCCCGAGTTTCCCATCATGCAGACGGTCAACCACAGCCCGCCCGAAGAACTCGCGGGACTCGTCGATATCTGGTGTCCTCTTTCCAGCAGAGCGCCAGACCCGTTCTACGCCGCGCGGCGTGAAGCCGGCGATACGCTATGGACCTACGTGTGCTGTGGGCCCAAGCCGCCGCACGCCAACTTCTTCATCGACCAACCGGCCATCGATCACCGCATGGTGTTCTGGCAGGCGCGGCAACTTGGCGCCACGGGTGTCCTGTACTGGTGCGTGTGCTGGTGGCAGGGAATCCCCGGCCCGTCCGGCGACGCACCGCATTTTCCCGAAGTCCCTATGGTGCTGCGCGACAACGCGGGTACCCTGACCAGCCTCGGCGTCAATGGTGACGGTATCCTCGTGTGGCCCGGTCCCGATATGACGCCCTATCCGTCTACGCGGCTGGAGAACGTCCGCGACGGCATCGAGGATTACGAGTACCTGGCCCTGCTCGCGCGAAGCCTACAACGGGTTCGCGCGCTGCCCGAAGGCAAGCGTCCGTCGGACGAGGTCCTCCACGAAGGCGAGGCACTCGCGAAGGTGCCGGAATCCATTTCGCAGAGCATGACCGAATTTGCCAAGGACCCCAACGTGTTGCTGGAACGACGCAAGGCCGTGGGGGATATGATCGAGGTGCTCGCGGGGTATTGAGGGGGGAGTGAGCCGGAGGACGAAGAACGCCGTAAACGGCGCACTACAAACGAAGACGCCCCATTTCGTCATGCTGAGCGTGAGCGAAGCATCTCGCACTCAGGGGCATCCACCGGGGGAATGAGATCCTTCACTTCGTTCAGGATGACGGGGACGGGGCGACGGGAGCTATGACGGGGCGCCTGCTACTCCTGCTGCATGACGAAGCGGTAGGAGAGCTCGGCGACGGACCGGACGGCGGGGAATTTGCCGGGATACTTCACATACTCGACGTGGCCGTCGCTGTAGAGCACTTCGCAGCCGATGGAACCGGAACTGCCGTGGGACAGATCTTTGCCCAGGAATTCCCAGGCCACGGGGACGGTGCCCGTCTCTTCGGCAAGGAACTTGTCCATCGCCTTCAGCGTGTACTCCTTGCCGAGATCGTCGGTTGCGACGAGGGAACCCATGCTCAAGTCCAGGCTGCCCGACGCGCTCTGGTCGATCATGGTGTGCCAGTAGGCGCGGAATTCGGCCTCGCTCGTGACCACGTACCGCATCTCGGTGACGATCATCTCGTTCTTGCCGAGATCGACTGTGTGACGGAAGGCTTCCCGACATTCGCCGCGGTCGGGAGGCAGGCCGTAGCCGCCGCCGTTGGCGGTGTCAGCCATGGTGCCAATGCGTTTCTGGCGCATGCCTTCCTTGACGGCCACGCCCTCGGCCTTCTTCTTCGCCCGTCCGAGCACAGGGAGATATAGCCCCATCAGAATGCTGATGATGGCCAGACAGATAAGCAATTCAATCAGACTGAACCCACCGCGCTGCTTCTTCATGGTTCTGTCTCCCAAGAATTCGAACCACCCCGAGTATACCAATCCGGCTTGATCGGCTGAAACCCTTGAATCCCCTCGCTCCGTGTAGATGAAATGTCAGGAAACGCGCAACTCGATCAATCCGTCATGGCAGAAGAAGCCGCCTCGGCGGAAGGTGTTCGGAATCAATGCCTTGCGGCGTCTCCCCGCCGGTCCGCCGCAGCAGCAGAACGGCGCGCGTCTCCCAACCGAGGGCACTGAAGTACTCGGCCCTGCCCACTTCGGCGTATCCCAGGCGCGGCAGAAACGACATCGCGTAGGCGTCGTCCAACGCCCACCAGCCATGGGGCCCTCGGTCGCGGAAATCCGTCGATCCCTGCCGGCGCATGTACTCGTCGCTCGTACACATTCCGTTGTACTCGTACCCGGCCTCAATCTGCTCAGGCGACGCGCCGTGCTCTTCAACGAGACGGTCGACGCCTTCCCATCGGGCCCGATTCCAGGCCAGATAGTCCTGGAGCGCGGCCATTGAGAACACAAGCATCAGTGCGGTGGTGACGACGCCGGCGATCAGTGCCCAAGGGCGGCGCACGGCGGGCACGCCCAACGCGGCCAGCACCAATAGCGGCGGCAAGCCGGGCACGAGGTACCGGTCGTAGATGCGGGGCAACCACGGGTTGCACGGCGTGGCCCACAGGAGAAGCGTCGTCAGTGCCAAGAACAGGATGGCACCGTGCCGATTCGTTCCGTTGGCGTCCTCCTCGTCCGCCCCGTATTCCCGCGTGCCAAACCACGCACGAACAGCCAACAGGGCGGCCGACCCGAAGGCGGCCAGTTTGACGAGCCTCAGCGTTGCTCCCCCAACGCGCACGGGCGCCCATCGCTGGGGAAGCATTGTTGTGTCCTTTAGTGTGAGGGGTCCGACGCCCAGGTTCCGAAGGAGGTTGGTCAGCGGCGGCGTCTGCCATCCGACGACGAGACGAAGGCCCACGTATGCCGCCACACAGCATGCGCCGAAGGCGATCCATTGCGGGATGCGCCATCGGACCTGCCGCGTGACCAGTCCAGTCATGTGCGCCACCGCGAAAGGCAACAGGAAGAGTCCCACGTAGAAGGTTGCGGCCACGGCGTAGTGGAACAGACTCGACGCGTTCGCGAACACGTAGCCTGCCCAGTCCGTCACGTCGACGGAGGCCGTGAAGAAGCTTTCGACGCGCCACCGCCACCACAGCCACAGGGGCGCCGCCAGCAGCCACGGCACGAGAAAGGAAACGATGGCCCCTGCCTTCGGCCGCGTTCGTGCACGAATCGCGATGAATGCCGACGCCCCCGCGAAGGCCACGGCGGGCAGGACTCCGAACTGCCGCACGAAGAACGCCACAGCCGCGAAGGCGCTTCCGAAGAACACATCCCGATGCCTGCCATGTTGCAGGGCGCGGACGCAGAAGAGCATGGACAGTGCGGCGGCCGCCGCGAAAGGCACTTCCGTCATGAAGGTGTAGGAGAGGTTGAGAAACAGCGGATTCGCCCACAGGACCGCTGCGCACAGTAGCGCCGCGCCTCGGGAGGCCCCGCATTCGCGTGCTGTCCGCGCGGTGGCCCACAACGCGACGCCCGCCAGCACCAGCGTCGAGATTCGTAGGGTGACGAAGCTGAATCCGAACGCGGCCGTCCAGAGCGCTCCCCACAGGGCTTGCGCAAGAAACGTGGCTTGGCTGAAGGGATGGCCCACGTACTGGCCCTGCTCGAGGGACCATTTGACAGTCTTGGCGTAGACCCAGTCGTCGTTGAGGGGGAAATCGCCCGTGGGCGGCACAATCAGCGCGGTAGCCAGCACCAGCAATGCTACCGGCGCCGCCAACGATTCGCCGAACCCCCAGCGGATCGCCTTCCGAAGGACTCTGGTTGACTCCTGCATACCGCCACGCCCCATCATCCGACGCCGAATGTCAGACGATTATGACCGAGGGTGCGTCCGGAGTCCACTGCCTTGGATTCCCCCAATCGCCGGACAAGACCGCGCGAGACAGAGGGACTGACTCAAGCGGAGTCCTCGCCGCGGGCGGACGCAGACATGTCTGTGGATCTGTTGAAAGAACCGTATGCGCACAAGAACAGAAGCGACAAACGGGGACTGCCAAGCTCTTGCGTCCCATTATTGTCCTTCTTAGGGCAACAATGGGTGGCTGTCCCCCGCTTATCACGGGCTACGCGCCCTAACCAGTCGGCACGTCGAGGAGTGGCGGACGCGGTCTCAGCGGAAGTGGGTCCGGCGGCGCCTAAGACTCGGCT
>JAAEQP010000602.1 GCA_024231375.1 bacterium
AACGGTCCGTCGAGCGCGTGTTGCAACAGATCGCGGCGCTGGATAGCAAGCGCACCCTGTTTCCCTTGCTCTATGAATCGCTGAACGCGGAGGATGCTGTGGCCGAGCTTCTGCATCCCGACACGGTCTGGCGAATCGACATGATTGAGGCCTGCATCGAGCAGCTCAGGCACCGCTTCATCCGCGCCAACCTCCGTCTCGTTGTGCAGATCGCCAGGCGATTCGATTTTGGCACGCTACCGCTCATGGATCTCATCCAAGAAGGCAACCTCGGTTTGATTGACGCGGTGGACCGTTTCGATCACACCCGCGGTTTCCGCTTCATCACCTTTGCCACCCCGTGGATTCGTCATGCCATGCGTAAGGCCTTGGCCCACCGGGGACAGACGGTTCGCGTCCCGGCCCGCGTCGTTGACGAACAGTTTCGTGTCCAGTCCGCCGTCGACCGTTTCGAGCTTCAACACGGGCGCGCGCCCCACGACGGGGAGCTGGCCGAGCTGCTCGAGATGCCCACCGAACAGCTGGCACGCGTGCGATGTCAACCGCGGGTGCGCGTGTTGTCTCT
>JAAEQP010000603.1 GCA_024231375.1 bacterium
AACGCCACCGTCAACACCCAGTCCGTCAACGGCACATCCTCGTACCCCGGCGGGTCGATCACATACGCCGTGAAGCCCATGTTCGTCGTCCCGTCGCTCACCGAGTGAAACGTCACCGAGGTCTTCGTCAAGTCCGGGTCGTTGGCGCCCGTCGCCTCCTCGACCAGGGCGATGTGCCCCGCCGAACCGACCGTGTACACCACGCCGTCGTGCTCGAACTCGTCTTCTCCGAGTTCGCCGCCGCCCACCGACCCGTCCGTGGCCGGGTTCATGGCCGCGGCCACCGCGTCAATCACGACGCCGGTGTGCGTACGTCCGCCGCTGGCTTCGAGCACGTTCTCCCACTCTTGGATATTCCACGCGCCGTCGTTGTCCACGTCGCCACGTTTGTTGAAGTACCGTGCGCCCCACAGTGTGTACGACGACGGGTTCACCGTCAACCCGTACAGTTCCGAGAGATAGTGCGGCATGGTCCACCGGTGGCCTTCCGTGCCCAGCGTCATATACGCCGCCAACAGCCGCTGGGTGTAGGCCGGTTGCCCGGCCGGGTCTATCTGCGGCTGCGCCAGGTTCTCCGCATAGTATCCCCACAACCGGCTGTGAGAAGCCCCGCCCACGTGGCTCCGCTCAAATCCGGCGCTCTGAAGCAACCTCTGCAACAGGGCCAACTCGAACGCATCCGGCAAACCGTTCGGCAGCAACGTTACGCTCGTGCGGTTGTAGTCCACCTTGCCCGTGTCGAAATCGCAGTCCCACACCTGCTCGGGCATCCCGTTGTGCCCGATGTCCGTCAGGAAAATCGCCAGATCCCACACGAAGTTCAACCCGCCGTACCCCGGTTCCTGCACGAACTCCGCCATCACATCGTAATCGTCCAGCAAACTCAACACGATATGCGGCGACGTTTCGTTCTCCGCCACGAAATGCCATTTCTTGAACACCCACCCCGCCGCCGGCGTGGCCACCAGATGCACCTCGCTCACGCCGCTCAGATCGTTCCCCGGCACGTTGTACGTCGAGAACCGGAACGTACCCACGCCGATGTTGATGTTCCCCTGGCCCTGCACCCGCGTGCTCACCACGCTCACCGGCCCCGCGCCCTCGGCCAACAGGGTGTGATACAAGGCCGTCGCCGTCGTATCCCGGTCGATGTAGATGGTGCGATTCGTCACATACGTCGTCACCCCGTCGCGCACCACCTCCCAACAGAAAAACACGCCCTCGCCTTCGGCCGCTTCCGCCGCCGTCACCGAGATCACCTGACCCGCCGCAATCTCGCCCACCAACACCTGCGACGTAATCCG
>JAAEQP010000604.1 GCA_024231375.1 bacterium
GCCAGGAGATCTTGATCTCGGGCCGTGTGCCCGACTGGGCACTCGGGTACGCATCCATCGGCTATCTCCACAAGGCCGCCTACCTGACGGGCGACGGTCGGTGGTTGGAATACCTCAACCGCGCGCGGATTGACACGGATTGCTTCCGCCTCGGCCAATCCTATTGGCCCGATGCCAGCCTCCGGCCCGCCATGCCGACGGACCTCGCGGGCGAATGGCAGGTCAACTCCCTTCCCGAACCACTCTGGAAGGCCAGGAACAACGGATTCCCGCATGACGAATCGTACTTGTTCATGAGCTACCGCACGGACACCGATGCATCGGGCGATTTCATCCTCCTCGACGGCTTCAACGGCGAGTCGCGCAACCCCTATCACACCTTCGCGATCCTCGAACTCCGCACCGCCGGAACGACCCTGTTGGAAGGCTATCTCAACCAGTTGCTGACGCGCATGGATGGCATGGTTGAACCGGAAATCGCCAAGGACGCGGCACTACGACACCGCAACGCCCTCGGCCAGACCGCCGTCGCCATAGGTGAGGTCCCCGACGCCGCGTACACCAACTGGCGGCGTGCCGTCGTCCAACGGATTGGGAAGCACACCGTCATCGTCGATTCGCTCACGCCCCGCGCCGATTCCGAGAACTTCGAGGTCCAGATCCTCTGGCAAGCCAAGAACGGCGCCTGGAAACCGGACGGCACATCAAGGGTTCGCCTCGCAGGCGGATACGACGCGTCGACACTGCCTCAGGGCTGGCGCGAGTTCCCCGCCCTCGACGCCGAATGCACCAGCCATCCGGCCGGACCGACCCACATGGCCAAGCTCACAGGCCTGGGCGTCATGCTCCTCCGCGCGACCGAACCCGGCCATTGGATTGAGATGGCCTTCGAAACAACAGACCCCATCGAAGGCGAGGCCTTCATCGACTTCCTGAACTACCGCGACCGGGGCATTGTCCGCATCACGCTCGACGGTACCGTGGTTTCCGAACGATACGACCACCATGCGCCTACGGCCCAGACCGTTCGGCATCCCATCGGCGTCCAGCGCATCGAATCGGGACGCCACACCCTTCGCGTCGAAGTCATCGACGGACACGAGACCAGCAATTCCGGATTCGTCGCCCTCGGCGGCCTTCGATTCAAGGAAACGGGCGCCGGAGAACCGCCGGAAGCCGTCGTGGCCATGTCCGAACCGTCAGATATCAGTCAGGGACGCGGCGCACAGGTCACCATGGAATGGCTCGGGCCCGTCCGCAAAGGCCAACCCAAGCATTTCGTGTCGGTCGTGGCCGAACAGGCACACGGCCAGCCCAGCCAGCTTGATGCGGTGGCACTCAACGCCCAGGCCGCCGCCGTGGCCTTGCCCGAACCAGGGCTTGTCGTACGGGGCGATCACGAAGGCATCGTCGCGGACACGGCCGTGCTGACTGAGTCCCACATCTACGGACTGGACGTAGTGGCGCTCGCCGATCTGCTGAAGTCCGACACACCAATAGAAATCGACTGGGATCTCGAGGCTGGCGTCCTCAAGTTGGAGGCGAATCAGGCCGCCCGAATCGTTCTCGCCTGCGCCGATCCGGATGCGGTTCGACTTGACGGGGAAGCCGTGAAGATTGTCCCATCCACTGACGGAACGTCCTCTGTCGCCTCCCCAGCAGGAAGACACTTGCTCACAGGCGTTCACATCGCCGAGAGTGTACAGGCACGTCTCGCACGGGATCTCGAATCCGCGCTCCGGCAAGCCCGTGATACGCGCACCAAGCAACAGGCAGCGTCCGAAGCGGCCGCACCTCCCGCCGTGTCAGTGCTGGACCCCGCCGCCCGCGCACAGGTGGGGGGCGAAGTCGTATACCTCGACGTGGCCACAGACGACAAGGGCAGCACGGTGTACGCCGTCGAGGGCGACACCATCCACGTGCTCGACGCGGCGTTGCAGCCCGTACGGACACTGAAGGCCGATGGAACCGTGCGCATGGTGCGGTGGTGGCCCGAGCACCGCCTCCTACTCGCCGGGTGCGCCGATGAGAAGGTCATTGCCTTCGACGAAACCGGCCAGCGGAAGTGGGTGTTTGTGTCCGAGATGCATCCCGACGTGTTCCGCGCCGCCAAAACCTACTGGTTCAAGTCCGCCCCGGGCCACGAAGGCATCCACGGCCTGCACACC
>JAAEQP010000605.1 GCA_024231375.1 bacterium
CGCCTACTATTAGTCTTCTCGCGGGCCGCGGTGGTCCGCGTCCGACCCTACTTGAGGATACAAACGCGCTATGGGAAAACGTTTTCTGGTAACAGCCGCTCTGCCGTACTCGAACGGCCGCCTCCATGTCGGCCACATCGCCGGCGCCTATCTACCCGCCGACACCTATGTCCGCTACCTGCGTTCGCGGGGCAAAGATGTCCGCTTCATCTGCGGCAGCGACGACAACGGCGTCACCGCTCTGATCGCCGCCCGCAAGGAAGGCGTATCGGTCGAAGAACTGACCGCTCGCTACAACGCGCGTCAGGCGGCCGACTTCGAGGGACTCGGCATTGGGTTCGACGTCTACGGCGGCACCCACCAACCGGACTTCGCCGAGATGCACACCCGCGTCAGCCAGGAGATGTTCCTCAAGATCCACGAGCAGGGTTACTTCACCAAGAAGACCACCGCGCAACTCTACGACACCCAGGCGGAGCAGTTCTTGCCAGATCGCTACGTCAAAGGAACCTGCTACCACACCAAACCCGACGGTACGCCCTGCGAATATGAAGAAGCCTATGGCGACCAGTGCGAGGCCTGCGGCAACGCGATCGAGCCACTGCAACTGAAGAATCCGGTCTCGACCATTACCGGAACGACGCCCGAGCCGCGCGAAACGACCCACTGGCACCTCCAACTCGGCCAGCTTGA
>JAAEQP010000606.1 GCA_024231375.1 bacterium
CGTCCATCTGCGCGTACCGGGCGGCCCTTGAGCCTTTCTTCGCTCTTTCCGGCGAAGCCATGGCCGACCCTGAACTGGTGGGTCGCATGGCGCCGCTTCTTGAGCGATTCATTGCCTTGTGCGACAAGTACGGCGTCACCAAGCTGGCGGAAGGGGTTTCGTTCGAAGCCTTCAAGGACCAACCCCTTCCTCTGGATGCGTTCGCAGGCCGGCGCGTGGTGCAGTTGCCCGAACAGTGGGCGTTCAAGACCGATCCGGACAACGTGGGGGAGAGCCAAGCGTGGTTCAACCAGGTCCCAGACGATTCCTGGAAACCCATCTCCATCCACGACGTCTGGGAACACCAGGGCTACGAACGCTACGACGGCTACGCGTGGTACACGGTTGAGGTCGACATCCCGCAAGTCGAAGCGACGACCGTCTGGCTCCTCTGCGGCGGCGTCGACGAAACCTTCGACCTCTGGATCAACGGTCAACCCGCCGGTGAACGCAAAGGCGACCCCATGGCCATCTGGGACAAACCCGCCGCTGTCGACATCACCGGCAAGTTCACCCCGGGCCAGAGAAACCGCATCACCCTCCGCGTCCACGACTCCGGTTACGCCGGCGGCATCTGGAAACCCATCTGGATTACGGCGAGCGAGTGACGCGATGA
>JAAEQP010000607.1 GCA_024231375.1 bacterium
ATGTAACCCACAGTCTGTTCTTCCGATCACCACATACGCCGCAGCAGTCTGAGTACTCCGAGTCGACCGACCGCCCGTCACTCCCCTCCAAACGGCGCAATACGCTCTTCCAGTCCCCCCCTCTGGAGGCATGCCATATGAACCCATCAGCCGTCTGAAGGAGGTCCCCAACTTTCCACCAGCAATTGACCGTTTGTGCGGACGTCTCCAACGCGAACAGATCGGATTCGCTCAGAAGTGTATCCGGCTCGGACTTGTGCGCGATCAGTAGCCGCCCATCCGGCGTCTGAGCGATACTCGTGGCCCGTGGCATTCTGAATCCGTAGCGCCAGTCGTAGAGGACAGGGTCTGTTCCATCGCGGGGAATGAACGCGATTGCGGGTCCGCCGCTCCCGAGCCAAACGCCTGAGTCGGTTGCGAGACGCGGTCGGTCGATTCCAAGATGAGGACCGTCGTGGGGGTCCAGGGTGAGTGGCAAGGCATGCCACGATACGCCATCGAAGCGGCACAGCACGGCAGGCCCAGGAGGGGCCTTCGGTTTCTCACGGCAGACTCCGTACCACCGCTCGCCCACTTGGAAGACCGAGTGCATGATGTACCGGGGCGCGGGACCTTGAATTTTCGGGCGCTTGACTTTGAGTGTGGCGGAATCGAGTTCAATAAGCCCGCAAGGATCCGAACTGAACCACAGCGTGTTGGTGTCCTTCCGAGCGATGAACTGGATCTCTTCAGGGGTTTTCCTTCGTCCAAGCACGCGCCCCCGTGAGGCCCAATAACCATGTCTACCGTCCAACAGAAATATCGGTGGCGCATCGTCACCGGGCGTCAAGTCCTGCGCCGCGTCAAAACCGGGCCAGAATACCAAGGGCACTTGGCGATACGTTCCCCCCACTCCCCAAGGCGCGACCTCGTTGAGAGCCCAAAAACGATGACGTCCGTCGTCCACCAGCTTCACCGCAATGTCGGGCACGGACCAGTTACGGACACCGTATCGTTTCAGGTAGCCATAATCAGGCGCCATCGTTAGAACCGGCTCCGCATCGGAAGATGCATCCACCAAATACATCTCGGAGTCTCCGGAGAGGAGCCAAGCGTCCCCCCGGCGGTCCATGCGCAACGTCCAGGTATCGGGCTTGGCGAACTGGCGCGGTATCCATCGCGCGCAATCGCCTCTCAGCAACAGGAAGTCGCAATGCACTCCGCTTGCGAGTACGGTACCATCGGGTCCGGGAACGAGGCGGAGGAGTCTCTCGACCTCCTCGCCGTATTCGCGGCCGATCTGGATCCAGAGTCCGGTGGATTCATCCTGCTCCATCTCGCGCGGCGTTGGCAGAATCACGGTATGCCAGCCGTCTTCACACCACCGGGCGAGTCGACGACCCTGCTTCGTCGAGACGATTCCCCACAGGTGTCCGGCGCCATCGGTTTGCACGTCAAGTGTCCGCTTCGATTCAGCCTGGTCGGGATGGAGGCGCAGGGGCTGGCCCCACTCGTCCGCCTGGACCGCGAAGGCGGTGACGGCAGTCATGAGCAAGACGAGAAACGGGCGTGGGATTCGGGTGCGGGCTCTAGGTCTGTTTCCTGCTGACAAATGCACTATCCTCTGACCGATGTTGCTTGCGGTGTCGGTCTCTGGAAGAATGGCCCCTGGAATTGAACCGGGACGCAATGCGCGCGGACATTCCGGTTGGCCATTGTGCTAGGGATGGTATCCCACGCACGGGAGGATTGCAATGGTGGGGATGGTGACGGCGTTGTTGATGACTTCACAGGGTGCGGCGGATGTAGTGAACGCCGATGTGAGCCCCCGGCTTCACGACGTGACATTGCGCGTTTGCGCGCAGGACGGGGCGTCGTTCGGCGGGGCAGCGGTGTCTGTGCGGCTGATTGAACCGGGTTTCCGTTGGGGCGTTTGTGTCGGGATGGCCGGCGATGTCGACAGCGTCTCCGCGCAGGCGACGCACCTGGTGGCGGATGCGGACGCTGAAGGCCAAGCCTTGGATGATGTTGTGCGGGCGGGGCTGTTGCGCGGCGCGTTGGTGCAGGCCTCCCTCCCACTCGACCCCGAGGCGGCGCGGCAGCGGATGCTGCGCTACGCAGGCCAGGTGAAAGCGTGGGAAGTGGCGCATGGACCGTTCGGAGATGACCTCGAGGCCGTGTGCAAGCGGTTCCGCGTGGCCCGTACGGCGGACCCGGATGCGCGGTTGCTGCTGAGCGACCAAGCCCTCGGGGACCCGACACGTTGTGAGGCGCTGGCCGCGTTCGCCCGAGAGTGTCTTGAATCGGACGCGCCCCTTGAAGGCTTGGCCGTGAGCGCATCGGACGGGTTCGACTGGGGCGACGCTCAAGCCTTGGAACGGGATGTGGCCTTGCTTCTAGAGGCGGAGGCCCCTGTATACCTCACTGGCCTGGATGCGGAAGCGGTCGATGCGTGGCTACCTGTGGTCTTGCGGCATCCCAACGTGGCCGGGGTGGCGTGCAGGGGTAGTTTGTCCTCCCTCGAATCATGCGCCCAGCGCGTGAACCGCGCCCTCGCACTCGACCTCACGGAGAAGACGGACAAGAGGGGTAAGGTTTCCTTCAGAGGCCCCGAAGGCGACTACGAGATCGTACTGGACGGGCACGTGTGGAAGATCCGTGTTGCGGGCGACGGCCCCCACTCCTTCGAGTTGCGCAAGCCGCCGACCGTCGAGCCGCCAGACCGGTTCGAATTGCCCTTCACTGCCACAACTGAAGACGACGCCTGGGCGTGGCAAGATGCGGTCCGAAAGCGGTTGTTCGAGATCGTGTCGGCCCAGAATCCTCGAAACGACCATGCGTTGGACGTTCAACTCGGCGAGGCCGAGGACCGTGGCGCCTACACCGCGCGGGACCTGACGTTCATGGGCAACGAGGGCACCCGAATCGAAACGACGTTGACCGTGCCGAAGGGCGAGAGACCCTTCCCGGCACTGGTGACCTTGCACGGGCACGGCGGCAACCGGGCGCGCGTCCACGACGCCACGACGGAGTACAACGGCTTCGCGGCGGAGTACGCCAAGCGCGGAGTGGTGACGCTGTCGCCCTCACTGGACCACTACGACTTCGCTCCCAACCAGCTCTGGAATCTCATGCGTCTGGTGGACGTGCTCGAAACTCTGGACTATGTTGACCCAGGCCGAATCGGCGTGGCGGGTCTGAGCATGGGCGGTGAGTGGACCATGTGGCTCGCGGCCATGGACGCGCGCATCAAAGCGGCCGTGGTCAGCGGCTGGATGTGTACGACGGAAGGCGTGTTGAGCATCCACAACTGTCCATGTTGGATGCCGCCGGGACTACTAGAACTGTGCGACATCGCCGAAGTACACACCTTGATTGCGCCGAGGCCGCTGCTGTTCCAGAGCGCCATCGGGGACGGCTGCTTTCCCATCCGCTGCACCGAGGAAGGATACCGGAAGATCGTGCGCGGATATGACGCCTTCGACGCAGCCCTCAACGTGCGTCAGCACACCTTCCCCGGAGGCCACGCCTGGAATGGCGGCATCGCCTACGAATTCATGGTGAATGCGTTGAGGCCGTGAGGGCGAGAGAGACAAGAAGAATCCAGGGAAACTCTTGAGGAGAGTTTCCCCAGACCCCTTCAGACCTTTTTGGTGCGGTGCTTCGCACCGTGACGATGTCTTACCTGTCCTCGAAGAACGGTACCGGGAACGATGCAAGGTCCGGCGTATCACCCGGATTGGTTGGATCGGTGCTGCTCATGATCTCGTGAATGTCGCTGACGCCGTCACCGTCAGTGTCGTGGGCGTTCGGGTTCGTCACGTATCCGAAGACGCCGTTCGTTTCGTCGTAGTCGGAGATGGAATCCGCATCCGAATCCACATCATCGTTAGTGATGGTCAGTGTGGCCGGGTCATTGGTCCCAGCCAAGATACACCCCGAGGGGTCGCTCAAGGTGACGATGATCGTTTCGTCATATTCGAAGGTCGTGTCACCCGCGATGGAGATCGGGATGGTCTTGGATGTTTCGTCGTTCGAGAAGGTCAGGGTTCCGCTCGCGGCCGTGTAATCGCTGCCGGCCGTGGCGGTGCCATCGCTGGTGGCGTAGTCGACGCTGCACGACCGACCCGTCCCGGGCGCTTCCGAAAGTGCCACGGTGAGCGTAGTGGCAGCCGTGGACTCAGGCACCGAATAGGACGCAGCGGAGAAATCGGCCTCGGGCGTGACCACCAACGGGGCGAGCCAGGATTCCATGAGCGGGTAGCTGACGTCGAAGCGGCCGTAGTAGTCGGGGCTCCCGGTGGCGGTACACGAGGCCAGTCCGCCCCAGAGTTGCCCCACGACCTGCTGCGTCGCCTCAATCATCAGCGGACTGCCTGACGAGCCGCCTTCGGTCGTACCATCGTTCCACAGCGCCTGGTGGTAGCGTTCGCGCGGATGGGAACCCAGCAAGGATTCGCTGAAGTTGGTGATGTCGGCGAA
>JAAEQP010000608.1 GCA_024231375.1 bacterium
CCGACGTGAACCTTGCACACCCGATCTCCTGGGCCACGAGCAACACGGATAGCTTGTGGATGCGCACGCTCATCTGTGGCGAAGATACCGCATTGGTGGTGGTCGTCAACGAAGCGTACCGGTGTGATTCCGAGGGGTTCTTCCCCACCCCGGCCCAGGATGTGACGATTACCTTTCCGCGGCTGCCATGGTTGACGCCGCAGCGCGTCCAACGCGTCATGCCGGAGGGGTTCCACAAGGGGTTCGCCGAAGTGCCCGCACGCGTCAGACGCAAGAAGCTGGCCTGGGACGTGGACACCATCGACGACGTAGCCCTGTTCCGGGTGATGGCAAGGAAGTAGCAGACGGCCGCAAGACACTGCCGGACGACAACGGGGCGTTCCCGCGATTGGGAACGCCCCGGTTCATCTTACGATTCGGCCTGTGCCGCGAATCTACTCGTCTTTATCGTCTCCGTCACCCTCGTCGTCGCTGTCATCTTCCTTCTCGGGGACCTCGACGAACACGATACGGGCCGGTTCGCCGCCTCGCGAGACGCGCATGAGCAGCGATTCGCCGGGCTTGGCGTGCCGTTTGACCAACCCCCGGTAGGACCCAACGTCCTCAACAGGTTTCTTGGCGACCTCAACGATCACGTCGCCCCGCCCGAAGCCCGCGTCCGCCGCGGCGCTACCCGGCTCCACATCGATAACGACAACACCCTCGGTATCGGGGTCAAGTTCAAGCCGCTCGGCAAGTTCGGGCGTCAACGGGGCCACATCGATCCCGAGGAGGTCGGTGCGCTTCCGGGCCACGGCGAGTTCTTCCGGAAACTCATCCAACTGCACTTTGACCTCGATGGCTTCTTCATCACGCCAGATCTCAAGGGTCACGTTCGCGTCCGGCGGCAGATACGAGATCTTCTCGACCAGGTCCTGGCTGTTCTCCACGACCTCGCCGTTGACCTTGCGAATCACATCATAGACTTCCACACCCGCCTTCTCGGCCGGCGTGTCGTCCGCCACGCGGTCCACCAGCGCGCCCTTCTCGTCGGGCAGTCCGAAGGCCTTCGCGTCCTCTGGGCTGTCGATGTTGATGATCTCGACGCCCAGGTAGCCGCGGGTGACTTTGCCTTCCGCGATCAGCTCGGGCACCACGCGGTGGGCCGTGTTGATGGGCACGGCGAATCCGAGCGAATCGGCGCCGTATACGATGGCCGTGTTGATGCCGATCACTTCGCCGTCGATGTTGCACAACGGACCGCCGCTGTTGCCCAGGTTGATAGCCGCATCGGTCTGAATGAGGTCTTGGAACCGCAAACCGGGCAACCGCAGCCCTTCGCGGCCGAGTGCGGTGATGTGGCCGTAGGACAGGGATCCTTGCAGACGGCGCGGGTTCCCCACGGCAATGGCGAACTGGCCAACGCGGAGCTTGGTCGAATCGCCGAACACGGCGGCGGGCAGTTCGCCGTTCGGTTCGATCTTGATGACGGCGATATCGGTTTGGGGATCCTGTCCGATCGCTGTGGCCTCGTAGACCTCGTCGTTCCACAACCGAACCTCGATCTTCTCGGCGCCGTCCACGACGTGGTTGTTCGTGACGATGTAGCCGGCCTTGTCGTAGATGAATCCGGACCCGGAAGCCTGAGGCGGCCGCATGGGCATGCGCCGGTGCCCTTCGGGAACGGGCACGCCAAAGTACTTGAAGAACTCCTCTAGCCCTTCCATCTGCTCGCCGGTCATGTCGGGCAGGGCGCCCTCCACGTCGATGTTGACGACTATCTTGCCCAAGTCCTCGCCGAGCCGGACGAACTCGTCCTCGATCTGCTTCAGCAGGGGATTGGCGGCGTGGGCCGCGCCGGCGAACAGGGCCAGCGTCAGCAGGGCTACCATCACCCGCGGTTTCGTCGCGTTCATGTACTATCTCCCTTGGTTTCGGCCGTGGTTCGGGGATGGATCGCCCGTATGAGGGCCTCCCGGATCTCCACGTGCCGGATTTCGTCTTCAATTTTCGCACGATCCTGGGTGACATAGAAGGAATCGCGGACGCGGCGCGCATCGGTGACGATACGCGCCGTCGAGATATCCAGACCCAGTTTCGCCATGGCCCGCGTGATGTCGTACAGCAGGCCGGTTCGGTCTCCGGTCTCCAAGTCGATAACAGTATGGATCCGCGACGACCCGTTGTCGAATTCCACGCGGGTCTGGACGGGCAACGGTGGTTGCAGCAGGGCGAACAACCGCCGCCGCGAGTTCTCCACGTGCTCCCCGACATCCTGACCTTCCAGAAGCACGCCGCGAAGCATCCGTTCAAGGGCGCCGGCTTGGCGGTGGGTCAGCGGCTGGCGCTGCCATGCGTCCATCACGGTAAACACGTCCACCACCCAACCATCGGGGCGGGTAAACAGGGCGGCGCTGTGGACATCCATCAACTGAGACGAGAAGCACCCGGCAATCGCCGCAAACAGCCCCTGCCGGTCCTGGGTGCAAATGACCACCTCGCTCATGCCGGCATTCTCGACGCGGGTTGCCTTCATGGCCAAGCCGCATTCGCGGGCCTCGGCGACGCATTCGATGTGCTGGGCGACCTGGGCGGGCGTGAAGGCCACGAAGTAGCGCTGCCCCAGGCCTTCGAGGTGGGGACGTACTTCCGGCTGAAGTCGGGTCTCGACCGTCGCCAACGCTTTCTCCGCCTTGGGCGTGTTCCAATACTCTTCTCCGACCGTCTCGGCACGGCCGGAGAGCCGCTTCATGGCACGCAGATAGAGCTGCATGAGCAGCGTGCCTTTCCAGTCGTTCCAGACGGACGGTCCCACCGCATACAGGTCGGCGTACGACAACAGGAGCAAGGCCCGCAGCCGCTGCTCCGACTTCACGGTATCGCAGAAGCTGGTGACAATGTCCTCGTCGTCGATGTCCCGGTATTGACTGATGTGATTCATGAGAATGTGATGCTTCACGAGAAAGGCAATCTGCTCTCGATCCTCCCGGGGAAGGCCGATGCGGTCGCAGATGCCTTCCGTCAGACGCATGCTCTCCTCCACATGGACCTCGCCGGCCACCTTGCCAAAGTCGTGAAAAAGAAGCGACAGCACCAGGATGTAGGGGTCCGAGAGGTTCTCAAGTGCTTCTCGTAGAACACTGCCCACGGGTCCGTCCATTTCCGGGATCCCCGTGAACGACTCCAAAGCCCGCAGCGTGTGTTCGTCGACCGGATAGGTATGGAAGTTTTGGTACCGGATCATCCCTGTCACGGCGGCGTACTCAGGCAGGTACCGACCGAGGAACCCTACGTGCGCCGCCTGACGCAACGCATGGCCCGCCTCCAGCGGATGGTTGCACAGGGCGATGAGATAGCGGCGAACCGGTTCGCTGGACCGGAAGGTCTCGTTGACCAAGCTCAGATTCTCAGTGACCGAGCGTTCGGTCGAGCGGCTCAGGTGGACCTTGTCGCGCGCGCACCGCCAGAATAGTTCCATGAGCCGGGGCGGGTTGTGCTTGAAATAATCCGGATCGCCGAGACCGGCGAACAATTCCGCACCCCGGATTACCCACGGCAGGGGCCGGTCGTTCTCGGTCAGTTCGGGCGCCTCCGCGTCGGAAGTGCCCTCGTAATCGCAGATCCGCGCCGCAATCCGCAGGAATCGCCGCATCATGCTTGCCGCGGCGTAGTAGTCCTGCATCAAGAGGGCCACGTCCTGCTGCGGACCGTCGCAATAGCCGAACGCTTTGGCGACGCGCTGCTGACTGGCGTACGTGAGCGTGTCGTCCTGTTTCTCAGCGCGGAAGTGCAGTTCGTTACGGATACGCCACAGGAAGTCCAAGCCTCCGGCGAAATCGAGTTGTTCCTCGGGCGTGATCAGCCCTTGGGCCAACGCCTCGTCGAGCGTGTTCGTGCCGTAGGCCATCATCAACAGCCACAAGGCCGTGTGAAAATCGCGAAGCCCACCCGCGTTCTCTTTGATGTTGGGTTCAAGCGTGTACAGGTCGCGGTGGTCCTCCGGGAGTCCGTCGTAACGGTCCCGGACCTTGTGCTGCACGAACTCGGCGCCCAGGTCCCCGGCCTGCTGCTCGCGCATTGACAGCCGCATGCGGGCGAAAACCGTGCTGTCACCTGCCAACAACCGCGCCTCGAGGAAGCTCGTAAATGCCTTGATGTCTTCGTGGGCCAGTTCGATGGCCTCGGCGATCCCACGAATGCCGTACCCGACCTTGAATCCTGCGTCCCATAGAAACGGCACGAGATACTGGTTGAGCTGGCGGATGTTTTCGTCCAGCTCGCCTTCGTAGAGCAGACACACATCGATGTCGGAACCGGGGCTTAGTTCGCGGCGCCCGTACCCTCCCAATGCGCAGAGCGACACGCGCGACACCAGCGATGCCCGGCCGGGAAGGGCCGCCAACGCAAACTGAAACGCGCCCCGGAGAACCTCGTCGGCGACGTTGGAGAGGCTCCGCACAATGTCCGCGCCCGACGCGCCGAACCGGTGGCGATGGTTGATGTTCTCCCGTTGCTGTTCGATGTAGGCACGGGCCGCGGCCAAGCATTCGTCCCTGGGCAGTTCCGCCACCGCCGCGTCGCGAACGCCGGTCTGTGCGACCAGTTCTTCGAACGATCCCATTAGGCAGGGTCCTCGTCGGCCAGTAGCGCGATTCCCGGTCCTGTTTCGCCGTCTGCATGCTCATATGGAGGACCGACGAAGGTGAACGCCGATGCGCGCGCCCACCCGCGGTCACCGGTCGCCGTGGTGACCCGGACCCAATCGCCACTGCGGCTGTCCGCGGTCACACGGTCGCCCTCGAACAGTTCGAAGCGCACGGTCTCGCCTTCGTCGCGGCCAAAATGGACCGGTACGGTGACGTCGGATGCCACGGCGAGCGTCGCTGGCTGCGCCTTCACCCAGGCGGACCCGGAAAACGCCACGGACGCCAACGCAAGCGCCAGCGCGGCCCGCCGGAGGTAGCGTGGCGGCCCCGCCGCTCTGCGCCAGGTGAACTGTCGAATTGCCAACACGCCCCAGCAAGCCAGCCAGCACAGGATGGCCGCCGCCAGGGTTGTGCCACGCGAGAGGTGGTAGTGCCAGAACAAGAGGCTCTGTTCCCAATCCGGGGGAAGGGGCCGTTCCAACCGTCGCGAAGTCTTCATGTAGCACTGGACAAGATTGTGCTCGGCACTCTCAAACCCGGGCGAGAGGCGCAACACGCGCTCGTAGTTGGCGATCGCGGGTCCGAGCCGGTCCATGCGGTAGTAGGCGTTGCCGAGGTTGTAGAACAGGGCAGGGTCTTCGACCCCTTCTTCCACCAACCGTTCAAGCGTCTCGACGGCCAAACCGTAATCCTTTTCCGAATAGGCTTCTGTGGCGCGGTCGAAGGTTTGGTTAAAGGCCGTTCCCGAGATCAGCAGGAGTGGAATCGTCAAGGATGCCAGTGTCATGGGGCCTCCTTTCGTGCCCGGCCCGCTGCCAGCGACGCATCCAACCCATCAATGCACCCCGCGGCGCCATGCATCAGGGCGTTGGCTTCGTTCGGAGACAGGGGCTCGCTGCCGTAGCGCGCTCGCTCACATTTGCGGAGCACTTTCAGGAAGTTGTCGGTATCGTCAGGGCTCGCACCGCCGCCAGTCAGCAGCCGTTCCGCATCCGCCGAGGTAATCCCGCCTTCCGCGACATCGAATTTGTCCGCCACGAAGCCCGTCATCGCGCGGTACAACTCGTCCGCGGGTTCCTCGGCACCGGCCGCGGCGGCCAGCCGTTTGCGGGCGCGGGCACGCGCCCGGTGGGACCGCGCAAAAGATGTGTCTCCCGCGAACCGGCGGCGCCGGGCCATCACGAGCGCCAACGCGCCGTACAGTGCAGGGGGAAGCACAATGTTGAGAAGGATCGGGAGGAAGGCGAAACCGTTCCCACGTTTCAATGGGCCGGGATGCGTGATGGGGGGCATGATGTCCTGCCCCACCACGTCGACGGCTTCGGGTTCCATGCCGAGACCCGCATCCATCACCTGCCGGCTCTGCAGTTCCGGTGTTGCGAGCACTTCCAGAGAGAAGGGCCCGGCCTTCTTGGTCACGTACGAATCCGCCCGCGGATCGAAGTAACAGAACTCCAGGGCGGGGATAGTCAAGATGCCTTCCTTCACGGGTGTAATGGCGTACGTGAAACTTCGCTCAATGGTCAGCGCGGCAGGGTCACGGGTCGGATGCGACTGCGTTTCCTTCTCCGCGGGACCCACATAGGCGTCCGGTATCTCGGGCAACGTGGGCTCGCCGATGGCGTTGGGATTTCCTTGGCCCGTCACACGCACCAAGAGCTTCGTAGGCGCGCCCTGGATGACCTTGGTCTCCGTCAACTCCGCCGCGAACTCGAACGCCCCCACGGCGCCGCTGAAGGTCGCCGGCCGTTCGAGCAACGGCTTCACGAGCACTTCCAATCCGGGCGCCGATCGCGATACGCGCCGCCGTTCGTATCCCCGGTCCGTCTTCGCCGTCACCACCCCGGTCCAGTTCCATCCGCCAATGGCGATCGTGCCCGTTTGGAGTGGGTAAAGCATCTGACGTTGGCGGTAGATCCGGAACCGCCATCCATTCCGTTCGCGCACCTCGGCATCAATCTCCTGCGGCGTCTGGGGTATGGTGTAGAAGCCTTCGGTGGACGGAAACTCCGCTGTGAACGGCCGCTCGCTAATGGACACACCCTCGTAGGCCCAGAGCTTCAGCGTCATCACGACCGGCTCACCTTGATAGACTTCGCGTTTGTCGATCTCGGTCGTCATGAACACGGCGTCGTTGAGCGTGAAGTCCTCCCCGGCGGGTGACGGCCCCGGCGTTTCGTATCCCTCCCCGGGCTCGGCCGCGGGTACACTCGGGCGGTCACTGACCTCGGGCCGGGGAGCCTGGAGGGCAGCTGCCTCGCCGACACGCACCGTGACGGGTTCGGACTCCACCATCTTCCCGTCGATCTTCACGCGGAACGGCGGGATCGTAAGAGGTCCCGGCTTCGTGATCGTGGCCACGTAGCCGCGGCCTCGTATCTGCGTCATCTTCGAATTGACGATGGTATACCGGTCTTCCTGTCTCCTCGGGCTAGGATCGATGATCAAGCCATCCACCTGAGGCAGGATCGGATCGCCCACTTGGGTGCCACTGGCCTGCACGCCAATCATGAACGGTTTGTCTACCTCGATGGCGACGTTGTCGACCTCCACCACTACCTTTGGTCCGGCGGCGGCCAGGATGATCGTCAGTGCAGACAGGATTCCCGTCGCTACCATTACCACCACTCCTTGCGCGGTTTGGCCTCGATGGGACCTGTCCTCCGGTCTTCTTGCTCCTGCTGATCCATATCCTCCAGCGACTGCAAAATCGCTTCGATGTTCTGGCGCTCTTCGGCGTCCGGTTCGCCGCCTTCCTCGGGTTCGCTATCAGCCTCCGACTGCTTCTGCTCCTGAGGCGGCTGCTGCTCGTTGCCAGCGTCCTGCTTCTGTTGGTCTTCGCTTTGCTCGGGCTGCTCCTGCTTGTCGCCGTCCTGCTGCTGTTCCTGTTCCTGCTGTTGCTTCTCCTGGTCCTGCTTGTCGCCTTCTTCGCCGTCCTCCTTCTGCTCGTCATCACCGCCCTGCTGCTCTTTCTGTTCCTGTTGGGGCGGTGGGTCTTGAAGCAGTTTCTTCAGCAAGTACCGCATGTGGTCCAGATTTGCACGGGCTTCGGGATGGTCAGGATAGTCTCTCAGGAGGGTCTCGTAGGATTCGATGGCCTCTTCAAAAGCCTCTTCGGCCTTCTTGCCAGGATCCGCGATGTCGGCCAACCGCACCTGGTTCATTCCTGCCTCATAGAAAACGATGGCCCTCTCGGCTAGGGAATTGGCCTCATTGAAACGTGCCGCTAGGCGCATGTCGGCGTTATCGCTATTCGTGGCAGAGGAGAATCCTTCTTCGGCCTTCCCGAACTCATCCAGCGCATTGGACAGCAGTCCCGCTTCAATAGCCTGTGTACCCAGCGCATAGTGGGCGCATCCGACGCCATAGTGCAGGTAATCCGATTCCGGCTCGTCGAACTGAAGGTCCCGGTACTGGGTTAAGGCGCCCTGCGCGTCGCCGGAGGCAAGGGTCTGATTGGCTTGCCGGACGCGCCGCGCAAACGACGCTGCCTGAGCCGTTCCGGCGATGCCGACCACGAGCACGATACATATGAGTTTACGCACGGCCTTCTTCCTCTTGCGCATGCGCCATCCGCCACCTGCGCACCCAGGGCATGGTGACCAGCCACAACCCTTCGCCCACGAAACAGAGAATCGCCAGCGCCAGGGGCCACTGGAACCGGTTCACCAGGCGGAACCGGATATCGCTGCCCACGGACCGCGCCGATAGGGCCTCGAACCGGTCGAAGATCTGATCGATATCCCACGTGTCCACGCGAGCGCGCACATACGCGCCGTTGCCCGCCATGGCCACCTTCTGTAGCGTGTCCTCATCCAACTTCGACAGGTGCTTGCCCTCCACACCCGCGCCGTAGCGACCCATCCACTCGGGCAGTTCCACTTCGGCGCCCCTCGGATCGCCGACACCGATAACGAACACCCGCGCCACTTCCGCCGCTTCCTCGGCCGCTTCGATAGCGTCGCCCGACACTTCTTCACCATCCGAGATCACGAGAATGCCGCGCGACCCTTTGCTGGAAAGACCGGTGCTCTGTGCTTCCTGGCGAAAGGCTTCGACGGCCTCGCGGATGGCGTCGGCGATGTCCGTGCCTTCCCGGCTGATGGTGTCCGTATCCACCGCATTGAGCACGGCCTTGAAATACCCGTGGTCCGCCGTGAGCGGGCACTGCAGCGCCGCAGCCCCTGAGAACGCCACCAATCCGAACCGGTCGCCGGTAGCCAAATCCAGAAGCGATCCGACCTTCTGCTTGGCCCGCTCCAGCCGATTCGGTAGCGGGTTCGTGGCGCGCATGCTCTCAGACGTGTCGAGGCACACGATGATGTCGCGGCTGAATTGCCGGACCTCCTGCCACGATTGCCCCCAGTGCGGTTGCGCGAAGGTCAATGCGAGGAACAGCACACCCAGCACGGGCAGCCAAAACAGGGGACGCCGGCTGCGTGCATCGTATCCGAGCAGCAGTCGCGGGGCCAGTGCTGCTTCAACGAACCGGTGAAGGCGTTTGTGCCGCAACGCTTCCAGCACGCGCAACAGCACCACGACCGCGGCCACGGCAAGCACAATGCCGCCCAGCCACCAGTGCAGTTGGCTCCATGGAAACGCGAACGCTACCTTCATCCGATGCAGTTCCTTTCGTGCCGGTTTACGGGATCGGTTCGAACCAGACCCGGCGGGTCAGAATCGAGAGACCCAACGCCACCGCGCCAACCGCGGCCCACGGCACAAACCCTTCTTCATAGTCGTAATAGTCGTCGATGTCGACTTCGGTTGTCTCCAGTTCATTGATCTCGTCGTAGGCCCCTTGTAGCGACTGCGTGTCCGTCGCCCGGTAGAACCGCCCACCCGAGATCTCGGCGATCCGATTCAGCGTGTCGAGATCGATGGGCAGACTCATGGGCACCAGGCGCTCGCCGAAGACCGTGCGGTGTGGCACCAGGGCCTCGCCTTCCGACCCCGCGCCGATGGAGTAGATACGAATGCCGTACTCTTTGGCGAATCGCGATGCCGTGATGGGGTCCAACTCACCGCTGTTGTTACGGCCGTCCGTAAGCAGGATGATCACCTTCGATTTCGCTTCGGACTTGCGGAGCTTGCTGACCGCCAGTCCCACCGCCGACCCGATGGCCGTGCCGCGCTTCCGTTGGTCCGTTTCATCGATCGTGGCCACGTCCAGTTCCCGCTCAAGCATGTCGTAGTCCAGCGTGAGGGGACACTGGGTCCACGCGTATCCCGCGTAGAGGACCAGTCCGATGCGGTCGACACCGAACCGGTCGCCTGTGCGCTGTTTGCGGTTCTCCAGGAAGTCGCGGACCGCTTCCTTGGTCACGAACAACCGGTTCCGCCGCTCGCCCTTGGAGACGAAGTCCATGGCCTTCATGCTGCCCGACACATCGACGCACAGCATGATGTCCACGATGTCGGCGGTGTCGCGCCGCGCCTGCAAACCTTGCAGTGGCCGGGCCAAAGCCATCAATAGAAATGCGAGTCCCACGGCTCGGAGCACGGCCGGTGCGCCGCGAAGCGCCACGCGGGGACTGCGACGCAGACGGGCGAGCACTTCGCCCGTGGAGATGCGCATGGCGCCAGGTGCGCGCGCGAACAGTTCGGCCAGCAAGAGCGCACCGATCCCCGGAAGCAGCACCAGCAGCCACGGATGCATCAGTTTGTTGAACAGGAATGGAGTGAGCAACGTCATGCGGCGTCCTCCGCAGCGGATTCGACCGAAGGCTTGGTCTCGTCCACAAACGTCAGGACCGTGGCGAAGCTCTCTTCCATCTGTCCGAGACTGGGTTCGTAGCGCGCGAACTTCACGCGGTCGCTGTGCCTGAGAAACTTCTCGAGCATGGCCTGCTGAACATCGTTGAACATGCCGTTTTGCGCGGCCTCGGCAAGGAATTCCGGCGTGGTCTGCTCCGGTGCATGCACCAGGAACCGTTCCTCGATGTACTCGCGGAGAATCGCGGACAGCTCCACGTAATACTGCTCGAATTGCCCGGCCGACGGGAGTTTCTGGCGGTCCAGTCCCCGCAACCGGTCGTATGCCCGGTCCCAGGGCAGGACGGGTGGTGCGGCCCGTTCGACGCGGCGTCGATGGCTCAACAGGTACGCGATCCCCCATACGGCCAAGCCAATCGCAGGCACCACGGCGGCCCAAAAGGGCCACCGCGCGTAGATGGGCAGCGGCGGGTCGATGAGGGGCATGATCGGGTTAAACTGCTCGGCCAGTTCCTGCTCCTCGACGGTCAGGTCGCGTACCTGCACCGCGGGCGACGGCACCACGAGCATCTGCTCTCCGGTCAATTCGCTCTCGGTCTGGATGGTGATTGGCGGGACCGGGTACTCGCCCGCGAATACGGGACTGAGCACGTACCTTGTGACGTATCGTTGCCGTCCGCCGCGAATGGATGTACGCTCGATGTCGGGTACGCCCGAGATGCCCAAGCCCTGAAGCTGCGCATCGAGGCCGGGCAGGTCCACGGACATGTCATCAGGACCCTCCACGGTCACCGTGAAAGTGGTCGGGCGATGGAAGGGCACGACGGCAGGGTCAACCGTCACCACGGCCGTTACGCCCAATTCGGCCGCGCAATGGGCCGTGGGAGCGAGTGACACCGCCAGCAAGAACGCGGCGGCTATGTGGACACCAATCCTCACTTCCCTTCCTCAGTCTGTTGGAGCCGGTCGGCGTGGATTCGCACGTCCTGCGCCTTCAGTGTTTCCTCGATGATGGCGCGGACCTGCTCCTGTTCTTTTCGCGCGTGAAGCATGCGTTGCGCTTGTTCGCGCACCTCGTCGAAGGGCAACACGCGTTCGGCCTGTTTGGAGATCACTTTGAACAGGTGAGGCGCATCACCTACGGCGAGTGGGCCCACGGTGGTGTTCGGCTCGGCGGCCAGAATCGCCTCCACGGCCTCGGCGCTCTCGGGAATGCCCGGAATCGAACGTCCCGCGTGTACGGTTACCGGTTTGTCGCCAAACTCCTCGCCCTCCCGCGCGACCAACACATCTGCCTGCGCGGGCCGCGAGAACAGACTCTTTTCGGCTTTGTAGAATCGTTCCACGTCGTCGGCCGACACCTTCACATTGCGGTCGACCTCGTCGGCGATGAGTTTCCGCACGACAAGCGCGTCCCGTTGTGCGGCAAGCAGTTCCTGAATCTCGGGGTCCTTGTCCAACTCCAGTCGATGGGCCTTGTCGAGCAGGAGCCGCTCGGCCACCATGTTCCTCAACAGTTCCAGACGCTGATCGGGAGTACGGAACGAATCGCGCGCAGAGGCAGGGAGCTTTTCGAGTTCCAACTCAAGATCCCGCTCCGTGACTCGTTCGTCGCCGAACTCCGCGAGCACGACCTCCCCCGCTCCCGAGGCGTCCGGTGTCCGCGTGACCGACGTCCGATGGGTCAGTTCGCGGCGGAGGTCCACGGTTCGTCCCAACTTCTCAAGGCAGAAGACGACCTTCTTGTCGATGTCGCGCGCCAGGTCGGATTCCGGGTCGAGCAACTCGGATTCGTACAGAAAGGTGAGGGCCCGTTCGTAGTCGCCGGCGTCGACGGCCAACTTGCCGACGCTGTAGCACACTTTGGCGCGCGCGGCATCGTCCAATCGGGCTGCTGCCAGATACGTGGCGTACGCATCGATGGCAGCGCTGGGCAGCGCCTTTTCTTCAAGCCGCATCGCCAGACGTCGAAGCTGATCTTCCGAGGGTCCGCCACCGGAACCGGGTGCGGCACCGCCGTGAAGAAGACCAAGGCCCGCGAACCCCGCGACCGCTCCCATGAGAAACACCACCAGGAAGCCCACCAGCCACCGCACGGGCGCGGGCTTCGGTGGATCGTTCTCGGCACGGAACTGCTTCAACCGCTCGGATGTGTTGTCTGTCATCGCTTAGTCACCTCGTAGAACGCCCTACGAATAACGGCGTTCCCGCATCCGGAAGAACCGGTAGATTTCGTCCACGTACGGCCGATCCGTGCGCACCCGTATCGCGTCCACCTTCGTCCGTTGAAGGGTCTGGTCCCGCTCACGGGCACGGGTCTCGGCCGCCTTGGCATACTCCATACGCACCACAGGGTCGCTCGCGTCGATCAATACCTCACGTCCCGACTCAGCATCCCGTAGCGACACCAAGCCCACGTCCGCCAACTGCTCTTCGCGAGGGTCGGTTACTACGGTAGCAATCACGTCGTGGCGTCGATTGGCCACGCGCAAGGACGTCTCGTAGTCATTGTCCATGAAGTCCGACACCAGGAAGGTGACAGCCCGGCGTTTCGTCACACCGTTGAGAAACTTGAGCGCGCCCGGGATGTTGGTGCCCGTGCCCTTGGGCTCGAAGTACAGCACCTCGCGAATGACGCGCAGCACGTGTTGACGGCCCTTGCTGGGCGGCACATAGAGTTCGATGTCGTCCGTGAAGACGATGAGACCGACTTTGTCGTTGTTCTTAATGGCCGATATGGCCAGCACGGCGCACAGTTCCGCGGCCAGTTCGTTCTTGAACCGTTCGACGCTGCCGAACCGGCCAGAACCACTGGCATCAACGAGCAGCATGACGGTGAGTTCACGTTCCTCGGCCAGGAGCTTCACGTGAGGGGTACCGGTGCGCGCGGTGACGTTCCAGTCGATCATGCGGATCTCGTCGCCGGGCACGTACTCGCGCACCTCCTTGAACTCCATCCCCTGGCCTTTGAACACACTCTCGTACTGGCCCGCGAGAATCTCGTTGACCATGTGGCTCGTGCGGATTTGGATCCGCCGAATCTGTTGCATGACCTCTTGGGGAATCATGACGTCACCTTACGGTACCGGCACGGTGTCCAGGATTTGCCGGATGATGTCTTCGCTGGTGCGGTTCTCGGCTTCGGCTTCGTAGGTCACGATGACGCGGTGCCGGAGCACGTCCATGGCCACCTGTTTGACGTCGTTCGGGAACACGTTGCCTTCGCCTTGCAGGAAGGCCAAGGCACGCGCCGCCTGTTGCAGGTAGATGGTGGCGCGGGGCGACGCGCCGTACTCGATGAGGTGTTTGATGTCGAGGCCGAAGGCATCCGGATTGCGGGTGGCCTGAACGATGTCGACGATGTAGTTCTTGGCCTTCGCATCGACGTACACCTGGTTGACGACTTCGCGCGCCTGGAGGATTTCCTGCTTGTCCACGACGGGTTTCACCTCCGGCGCGTGCAACACGTCCACCCGGTCCATGATCTCCCGTTCCTCGCCCTTGCTGGGGTACGTGACCTTCAGCTTGAGCATGAACCGGTCCACCTGGGCCTCGGGGAGCGGATAGGTCCCTTCCTGCTCGATGGGGTTCTGGGTGGCCAACACCATGAACGGCTCGTCAAGGGGATAGGTCGTGTCGCCGATGGTGACCTGCCGTTCCTGCATGGCTTCGAGCAACGCGCTCTGCACCTTGGCTGGGGCGCGGTTGATCTCGTCGGCGAGAATGATGTTTCCGAACACGGGACCCTTCTTCGTGGTGAAGTCGCCGTCTTTCGGATTGTAGACCAGCGTACCAATGAGGTCGGCCGGCAACAGGTCGGGCGTGAATTGGATGCGCGTGAACGCGCACGTCATGGCTTGGGCCAGGGTCTTCACGGCCGTCGTCTTGGCCAACCCCGGCACACCCTCGATGAGTACGTGCCCGTTTGCCAGCAGACCCACCAACAGGCGGTCGATCATGTACTGCTGGCCAACCATGACCCGCCCGATCTCGACCCGCAACCGTTCTACAAACTTCGATTGCGCTTCCACGTTTCTGCGAATCGCTTCAACCGACTGCGCTGTCATCGGCCCTATCCTCCTTAAACGCGCTCATGCACGGCCTTACCGTACGCCGCGTTCCTCTCGGAACGCGTTGAGCGCCCGTTCCAGTTCACGAATACCGCTGTCCATATCGTCGTCCGTGGGCGTTTCGCCCGTATATCCCACCCGTTGCGCGGCGCCATCGAGCCGAATGGCCAAGGCACCGTCATTGCCTTCCAATGCGGCCGCCCCACGGGCCAGTTCGCCGTAGAAGGCGTAATGCTGCCCGTCGATGCGGCATTGGCGCGCCTTCGTCATCGAGGCCTCCACTGCCGCGGCCCGCTCAGCGGGACTGGGCCCGCGCTTGACCGGCGCACGGTCGCGCCGCTTACGCAACACGCGCCGAAGGACGATGACGCTTACAACTGCAGCCACCGTCGCCAGAGTTCCGATGCCGACCCACAGCAACGTGAGGTCCCGCGCGACCAGGACCTGCACGGGTTCTACGCGAAGCGTGGGCTCTTCCGGCTCTGGGGACGGCGGCGCATTGGGGTCTGCGTCCTTCTCGCCTGTTCCGGCTGGCTCCGGCACGTAATGCACCGTTACCGGCGGGGTCTTGAAGGTACCCAGTTTAAGAGGAACGAGTTCCGCGACAAGCTGCACCACGTTACGGCCGTCCCGCACAAGTCCTTTCGACTCAACGAATTCGAAAGAGGCGCCCTCCACGGTCACGTCTTCGGGCAACTCAGCCCAGATCGCGTATTCCGAGGGGTCGCCGTCCCAGGACACTTCGTACACGATTCGGTACGGTTGACCGGGATGAGCGGGTTGAGGGTCAGGCACAATGTCGACATCGGGTTGCGCCCACGCAATTGAGGGGACAACCAGCGCCAGGGCCACAGCCGTACCCCAGAAGAGGCGGCCGAATATGGGTTTGCACAGTTCCACACTAGAGGGAGAGCAGGTTCCGTGCCATCGACAAGAAAGGACAACCTACTGATAAATATAGACTTAGAGGCAGAGAAACGGCCCTCAAGAAGCCCCATTTAGGGCATTCGGCTAATGGCGGGACGATCTGAGGTTTTCATCAACTCAGCACAAGCCCGAACCGACGACGGACAGACCGCCTATTCCGCCTTCACGGGCAAGACCTTGCCCTGTTCGTCAAGCGCGTAGATACGCTTGTTCTTGCGCCATGGATTGTCGTAGTGGTTCTCAGGCACGACCTTGAAGTCGTCCGGATACGTGCCGGTCGCCTCGCACACGACGAGGAATGGGCCCCCGCCGGGGTAGTCGGTGACAAGATTGATGCCGCCCAAACCGTGCCCCAGGGTTCGCCGGTCCATAAGGCACGTGCCTGCGTCCCACGTCGTTCCCCCATCGGTGCTGGTCCA
The DNA here is from genome assembly GCA_024231375.1 of bacterium. Next base: position 15,757 of record JAAEQP010000608.1, read on the forward strand.
CGCGTAGAGGTCGCCGCCGGAGAACTCCGTGGGCGGGTCCGTCGCGCGAATGCCAAACATGCGGATGTGCGCGCCGTCCGCGGTCCATATGGGGCCCTGGGTGAACCCCTCTGTGTATTCATCAGGAATGTCGTGCCGGACCAGATTTCCGCCGTCCCAGATGGCGAACGAATGCGTATCGCCGCGTTTCAGTAGCATGTACAGCACGCCGTCATGCACGAACAACTCGCGAAGCGACAGGCCATCGACCCGGCAGTGCTCCACCACGGGATCGTCAGTGGGCATGGGACCCAGCTCGGTTGTTCCGTCCCAGGCATACATCTTCTCAGCGGTTGGATCGTACTGGCACCCGTACCACATCCACGAGCCGCTGGGAATCAGGGCCAGATTCAGGTGAATCCGGCCGGACGTCGGGTCGTATACGGCGTTCCGTCCGTTAAGCTTGCAGGCCTTTCGGAACGCGCCAAGTTTCTTCACATCGCTCCAGGTCCGGCCGTCGTCTTTCGAGCGAATGAGCCCGAGGAAGGGATTCTTGTAGCCGCCGGTGGGGCCGTAGCGGTAGAACATGAGCAGTTCACCGTCGGGTAACTCGCAGACGTAGGGATAGGTGGCGAAACTAGATAGCCGCGCGCCGAGTTCCCATTGGTCGATGACCTCGGGCTTCGTGCTGCGCGCATACTTGAACGGCGTGCCGTGGCTACCGTAGATGAGATGGACGATACCGGTCTTCGACACCCACAGATTGGGCGCGTTGTGCCCATCCTTGAGGCCTTTGCACCACCCCACCTCGGCAATGCAATCGTCGACAACGACGGGCTCGGCCCACGCCTTGGTGTCGTGGTCGTAGGACGTCACCCGTGCGTTGAAATCCTGGTCCATGTAGGCCAGGTAGGTGCGGCGATGCTCGCCTGCGAAGTACATGGCGCGCGACTGATGGTCCCGCGCGAGCGTGCCGCCCAGCGCATCGTTCACGAAGGGCATCGGCGCCTCGGCCCCGTACACCGCGGAGGCCGCGATCAATGCGACGAGTGTCGCGAGCGCGACGGTTGGACGTTGAATAGGCATGTGATTGGTCTCCAATGGGGTGACTCAGCGCCTCGTTTCTCCCGCTTCCGGGCAGTTTAGGGGTCCATGCCTTGGCGTTCAAGGGTTGACTCGACACGCCCGGCGCGCGTACAACGCCCGTTGAACGAAATGATTGAGCAATCTGGGGGCACATGCGATGAAGGCTATCATGATGGTCGTAGCGATGGGGTTGGCGATGGGAACGGTCGCGGCGCAGGGAGCGGCGCAGGAGGCCGCGTGGCCGCCGGTGGGCGATATCGTGTGGGACTGCGAGTACACGCCAGCGGACCTGCCCAAGGCCGTTGTGCCCGCGTGGGCGGGCGACCCCAACCCCGGCACGGAAGCACGGATTGAGGGCGACGCCTTGCGGGTCATTGACACGACGACGGAGAAGGGCAGCCTGTGCCGGTTCCGCCGGCACTGGCGCGTGGACCCGGCCAAGGGCGGCGTGGTCGAGGCACGCATCAAACTGGCTGGCAACACCAGCCGGGGCGGCGCGGGATTCATGGTGGCCGACGGCGTCAACGAAGCTCATCTCACGTTGTATCCCGACCACATCAACATCAATTCGGATGAGAATTCCATTCCCTTCGACACGACGGATGGCTTCCATGACTACCGGGTCGCGGTGCGCGGAAACGACCTCATGCTGTGGGTCGACGGCAAACTGATGTTCGACGGAAAGGGCAAGCACACCCACCCGGCCCACGCGTTTCGGAAGGTCGTCTCCTTTGGGTCTGGTAGCAGCCTGGCCGTGTCCGACACGCTATACCGCGCGGTGCGATACAAGTCGTTCGGCGATCTCCCCCTTCCCAAACGGATGGCGGGAGCGGAAGATGTGGTCGTCTACAAGAAACCGGACATCTACGCGTGTTTCCCGTCGCTGTATCAATCTGAGGACGGGACGCTGGTGACGTCGTTCGGCACCCGCACCCGGCGATCGCACATCGACAACACCGGCGGCACCGCGGCCTTCGTGTCGAAGGACCTAGGGCGGACGTGGCAGCCTCTTGAAGGTCCCCGCCCGAAGGACCCGGCACGACGATGCGCGGACGGTTCATATGTGCATGCCGACGCCTTCGGATGGCGCCATGTGCCCGAGGAACGGCAGAAGGAGTTCGAAGACCAGGACATTACCGTCCGCAAGGTGAAGGACGGTGTCGTGGCCTATCTACAAGGGGCGCGGGTGCTCCGGAGTGAGGATGGCAACGATTGGTCCAGTGAAGAGCTACAGTTGCCGGCACACCGGTCGCTGATGACGTATGCGCGGGTGGACATGGCGTCGCTCGATCCGGGATTGCGGGTGAACTCAATCTACGGCGCGATGAAGGAGGACCCGAAGGACTGGGGCCGCACCTTCCTGCTGCGGTCGGCCGACGATGGCAAGACGTGGTGGTTTCTACCGTTGGCGGCGGACCCCGAGAAGAAGGTTCGCTTCAACGAAACGGCGCTTGCCCAGAACGCGCAGGGCGATCTCATCGCCATGATTCGATCCGAACCGCCCGAGGGCGGCTATCTGTGGACCACGTACAGCACGGACAAAGGCGTCACGTGGACGCCCGCGCGCAAAACGGATCTCTGGGGATATCCGGCCCACCTCCTGCGCTTGAAGGACGGTCGCATGCTGTGCAGCTACGGATACCGACGTTCCCCCATGGGCGTGCGCGCATGCATCAGCGACGACGGCCACAGTTGGGACTCGGAGAATGTAGTTGTCCTCCGCTGCGACGGCCAGGGCGCCGGCGGCGACATGGGCTACCCCATCAGCGTGGAAACCGAACCCGGCCACATCTTCACCATCTACTACATGACGAATGAAGATGGCATCACGCACGTGGCGGGCACGCATTGGGAAGTTCCGGGGAACTGAGGGAGAAGAGCCGTTCATGTGGAATCCGGGATGGCGTCAACGATTCGTCGTCGGATCGCTGGTGGGCTTCGTCCTGCTGGCGTTCGTGAGTGTGATCGTCGGACCCTTTGGCCGCGAGCGTGTGGTGGCCACGTTCGAGACCATCCCCCTCAACGTGAACGCGTCAGGGATAGGCGACCACGTCGGGCGTCTCTTCGTTAAGAAGGCCTGTCCCCTCGACGCAATCCCAGAGAAGTGGCGGAACCGGGATCTCGGGCGGTCAGGTGAAGCCGTACGCTACCGATTTCTGGGGCTACCGGCTCACGAGTTCTACGTGCTGTTCGACGCGCAGGAGGAATCGTACTTGACGATCCCTACGTTCGAATAGGGCGCCAACCGTCACTCCCCCGGCCGGTCGGCAAGCCGCAGGTCGCCCCTCGGGTCGGCGATGAGGAACCGGAGGAACCAGTCGCCCCGGTTGTTGAAGAGCTTGGCGGTGACGGTGTTCCACCCGGCGTTGAGACGCAACGGCACGTATACGAATCCGCCCGGCGCGCCGAAGGTCTGCGCTTCTTCGACCAACTCGCCGTTCACTACGACTTGGGCAAAGTTGTCGGCGTAGATGATGGCGTGGGTCAACTGGGGTTCGGGGCTGTACACACCGCACAGGGCGTACCCCAGCGTATGGTCCAAGGTGCCCATAAGGGCATTGAAGTTCAGCAACCCCCGCGCCTGCGGGTCGCACGGGTACCACTTCAGCCCGTCGCCGTAGACACGGTCCGCGTCGAATCCGTCTTCCGGGCCGAACCGGGTGTAGAAGTTGGCGTTGGCTTTCGCGATGTCACCGGGGATGTGGCTGGTGTCGATGTGCCCTAGCGGGAACGGACCTACCAGATGCCATCCCGGTACCGCCTTCCAGCACGCCGCCGGGTACAAGGGCGCCACGTCTTCGCTCTCCATGCGCATGCTTTCCTTGGCAAGCCACGCGTCACGGTACTTCACGTCGTACCCCACGCTCGGCGGGTACGGTACGCGGTCGCGCGGCACGCGGAACGTGAGCGGAACCGGCACGACCTGCCCCGGCGCAAGCGTGCGTTCCAGCACCAGCGCGTCTCCGTCGCGGGTCCAGGGAGAGTCGTTCGTCATCACGGGCACCCACCCCGAAACGTCCAAGGGACCGACAGTCACGCGGAGGGCGGCCTCTTCCGGCAACAGATTCCGCAACCGCAGAATCGAACGGACCGTCGCCGTGTCCGTGTCCAGCCCTTCGGGTGGTTCCGCGTCGAGTTCGACCATCTTGAAGGCCACGGCTTTGCGGAAGGCCGCGGGCGACACGTCGACGGGCCATACTCCACCCTCCGGTTCCACGACGGCGTAGTGCGTGTCGCCGTCGTCAACCGTGACGTGAGCAAAGCTGTGGAAACACCCGAATTCGCGCACGTCACTGAGATGGATGCCGCCGCCCGTGGCGCTCTGAATCACGTAGAGGTTGCCGTTGCGGCGCTCGGACATGAGGTAGTGTTCGTGACCCGCCACTACCGTGAACGGACGGTCCGCGAGCATGTCTTCGATACGCTGCCAGTCGTCCAGGTATCGCGGGTCGTCCCACATGGGCTTGTGGAAGAAGAGGAACGTGTGCCGGCTGTCGGCGCTACGTTTCAGGTCGTCCGCCGCGAAGAGCATCATGCGTTCCCATACGGGACCCCGCCCGTCGAACCGTTCCTCCTCCGTATTCAACACCAGGAAATGGCATCCCTTGTAGTCGAAGGAGTAGTACGTCCGCCCGAAGTCCTCTTCCCAGAAGGCGTAGCACTCGACATTCGCAATGTCGTGGTTGCCCGGCACCAGAAAGAACGGCGCATCCAGCCGCTTCGCGTGGGCCATATACTCCGCCCACTCCTCGTCCCACGCGGCGCGGTCCTGCATGTGCCCGGGAATCTGGTCGCCCACCGTGATGACGAAATCCGGGTCCAACAGGTTGATGGCGTCCACGGCCCGGTCGAAAATGGGCCACTTGCCCTCGCCGCCACTCGTCTTGTCGCCCAATATCGCGAAACTGAACTTGTCGCCGTCCGCCGACCACGCCCGCTCCACCAACGGCAACTTGCCTTCAGGCAGCGCGGGTGGCTGGGCGAATGCCGTGGCGCACAGAACAAGAACGGCGGCGAACGCCGCGAGGAGGAACCTGATGAATCGCTTTGGTCGCTTCATGCTCTCACTTTCCTTCATTGCAGCCGAGGTCGCCTTGTTGCGCATGGGCGAGGCCAATCGCTCACGGGAGGAACTCGAACGTGAGAATGCGTTTGCTCGCTATCGAGAACTCCACCCAGCCGTCCTGGTCGGCGGAAAGGTTCTGTTCGGGTTCTTCCTCCAAAGTCACCAGGCGCACTTGGCTCCAAGGCGAGCCCGCCTCTCGCGGCAATGCAAACTCCGCCTGAATCCGCTCGACGGGGGACTGGCAGGTTGCCGGGCCGCTGGCGCCTCCATTCAGGCGCAGCGTACCCTCAATGGCTTCGTCAAACGGGTTGAAGACGCGAACCACCCAGCCTTCGCCGGATTCGCTCCGTTTGACAGCGCTCACGTGAAGGGTGTCGGGGCGGAGTTCAAGGAACGATTTGCTGAGCGGCTGGCAGCCGTGGCGCGTCGGTCCGATCTGTGCGGCCCGGAATGGATAGCAGAAGCGTTCGGACGCCTGCCACACGCCGCCTTCGGCCCAGTCGCCCGAATGCGGCATGATCGCGTATCGGAACGTCTGGGGACCCAGGCATTGTGACCCTTTCTCAATGTGGCTGTAGTCGATCATATCTGAGGTAACGCAGATCCGCAAGGGATAGCACCGGAGCAAGGATAGGCAGAGCGTTCGCGCGGCATCGTCACAGGCCTGGTAAGCCTTCAGTCCCTCATTGAGCAGAGCAAGGCCAACGGTTCCGTCATTGATGTCGACGAAGCTGTTCATAGGCTGTTCAGCTTGCGGCGGCTCCATGTACTCCGGGTCGTACGTCACCGCCACAGGGCGCTCAACGACGTCGAACTGCCCCTGCGCCATCACGTGGTCCGACGCGATGGCCGACGGGAAGGCGACCTGCAGGTAGTGGTCTTCCGCGTTGTTGTCAATCTCGGTCACGATCTCGACCCAGGGCTCGCCTTTTCGTAGAGTGACCGTGTTGACGATACGGTAGGGCTTCAGGACGCCGCTCCTTCCAGCATCGTCGGGGGTTCGGCTCTCAGGCAAGGCCCAGTCGAGGGTGATGCGAAACGCGGCTTCGAGCGCACCATCGCGTATCAATACGACTTGCGCCCGCGTTTCAAGCGTGGTGAATACGGCGTCATTGACCGGTGCTTGGTGCTCCCAGGGGTTGCCCACCTCGCCGCTGTCCTGGAAGTACCCCTGGCCTTCGAACGTGCGCCCCATCTTCTTGTCAGTCACGTCGAGCGTACCGTTGGCATTGACGGTGACCGACACAAACTCGTTGGCCATGGTCCGCGGGCCGGTCAATAGCGATTGCGGCTCCTTGCAGGCGGGCTCTTCGGCGGGCTTGACGCGGAACGTGCGGTATCCCATGCCCGGCACGGCCGGGAACTGGATTCGGGCCTCGTGGCGGACGGCCGGCATGGTGTTGGCCGTGTCGTTGGGGCTCTGGATGATGCCCGACATATACGGCTCTTTGGCGCTGAACTGGCATGGCGCACTCGCGTCGTTCTCGTCCACGATCTCGATGGCCTCGCAATCCCATTCCGTGGGGACGTCAACGAGCGCATGGAGCACTTCCGTGCGCTCGAAGGGCGTGGGATTGTAGACGACCAGTGCCATGTCCTCCGTTGACCAGGACGACAGGTCGATTGCGCCCGCCACATCCAGCATGGCCCGCTCGAAAACACACGTGCCGATCTCCCGAGCTTGCCGCGAGCGGAAAAGCATGTCTTCATGGACGATGTCACGGGAACACGCTCCGATGGAATCGTGCCCATGATTCTGGAGCAGCCAGTTGTAGGCCATGTCGACGAAGCTCTGCGGATAGGGTGCTCCTAGAAGGCTCGCGAAAACGGCCAACGGCTCCGCGTACTGAGTCAACGCCCCTTCTGTGCGAAAGTTGTCTTGCTTCAGGTAGGTCCGCGCGGAAATGATCCAGCCGAAGAGGATACTTGAACTGCCTTTCGTTGACGTGTGACGCATTTCTCCCCGGAGGACCGGCCAGTCCGGGTCTTGGTTGGCGAGCAGCCCCTTCTCCCAGGCGGCCACGGTGCTGTGGAAGACCTCTGCTTCGTCGCCGAGAGCCCGGTTGCAGTCGGCAATCATCCGCACCTCGCGGATATCCGGGCAGGAGGAGTCGTGACCCGCGGACCAGAAGCGGTGAGGCGTGGTCCATTCCGCGTCCTGTTCCCGCATGGCCTGCTTTGCGCGGGCGGGGACATTCTCTTCATGGTAGTCGAACGTAGGATGGGCGTACTGGTAGTCAATATTGACGCGTTCGCCGTCGATGAACCGAAACGGTCCCTTTCCATCCTTCCAAGACATGTGCCGGTGGTTCTCGTCCTCCAGGCCGAAGTAGGCCGGGCGTTGGATGACGTACCAGACGTTGTAGCGTGGCCGTTGCGCGAGCCTGGAGCCGAGAATCCGCGTGCCGTCCGGCGCTTCCCAGTAGAACTCGGAATGGGGCGCGACCCGCGTGCTGATGCCGCGGTAGAAGGAAGCCACGTTGATGTCGAATCCTTTGTAGAGTTGGGGCATTTGCGAGATCTGCCCCCAGCCAAAGGGGGAGTATCCGGTCTTGCTCACGCCCCCGAATTTGGAACCGATCTTGTGTCCAAGAAGTAGGTTCCGGATGAGCGCCTCCCCGCCAACGCTGAATTCATCGGGAAGGCAGAACCAAGGACCGACCTGCAAGCGTCCTTCGCTGACGTGCTTGCCGACCAGGTCCGCGCGCTCCGGCCGCGCCTCAAGGTAGTCCTGAAGGGGGAGGGTCTGCGAGTCGAGGTGGAAACAGCGGAATTCAGGCTCCTTGTCGAGAATGTCGAAGAGCATGTCGAGCATGTAAACCAGCATATGGCGCGTGCGTTGTGCGGAGTACCGCCATTCTCGGTCCCAATGCGTGTTGGAGATGAAATGGCACTGAGTCGGCTCCTTGCGCGCCGCATCTTCCCGCTTGTTATCGTCCGTCATAATTCCTGTTCTCCAAGTAGTTCAGTACAGCCCTTCAGGGCACGCTTCAGCTTCCACGAATGATATCCAGGATCTCCCCGAAGGTCTGGCAGTAGTGTTGGCACAACTCGCGTGTTCCGCTGCTCTCGATGTTGCCGCCGGCAAACCCGATCGTGGGGAATCCCGCCAGCCTGATCGAGCAGACTCCCGCGCCGCTGTCCTCAATGCCGATCACCGAGTTGCGGTCGTCGAAAGGCACCCCAAGGCCAACGCGGCACGTCTCCGCGTACAGCCACGGATGCGGCTTGGGCGACAGCTCTCCCAGCGTTCCCGGCTCGCCTCTGCGGATGGCGAAGCCCGCCGTGACGATGGCGTCGTAGAACTCCTTGGGGTCACCCATGCCGAGGGTCTGGAACGCGGACACTATCTCGGGCCACGCCTTCTCGTAGAGCCCTGATGTCACCAGTCCGATCTTGATGCCTTGGTCCTTGAGGGCGAGAAGAAACTCCTTGAGTCCGGGAGAAGGCGTGAAAGCGTTAGGCCGGCCGTGGCCGTCCATGATGGCCTGCAGCTCTCGGTGAGTGTGCTCGAAATAATGGAGCCTTGCCTCCTCCACGGATTTCTCGGGACAGTACTTCTCGATGCAGTATTGGAGGTGCTCCGATACGCTGTGGCCCGAAACGTACGGGAGGTCAGCTTCCTCCAGTTCGAAACTCGGATTCTCCAGGAGACTTGCGGTGGACATCTGGATGATCCAAACCCAGAATTCCTCGCTTCGGACGCTCGTGCCGTCGAGGTCCATCAACACCGCTTTAACAGGGCGCTCGAAGGTCACGGGATGGACGGGGTAATAGGCTGGGTATCCCATGGCCGACTTCACGTAGGCCAGGGAGCGATCCGCATAGGCAATGAACTCAACCTTGCCATCGCCCGTGGCCGTGATGGATTTGACCCCATCCTTGCCCACCCGCATGGCGCCGTCGAGGCCCTGGAAGACCTGGGCCCGGTGCGCGCCCAGCCGGTCGAAGGCGCCGGCCTTGATGAGGGCCTCGACCGCGGACCGGTTGACGCTGTGGAGGTCGACGGTCTCGCAGAACTCGAAGAGCGAGGCGAAGGGGCCGTCTCGCTCCCCGCGAGCCCGAACGATCGCCTCCGCCGCGCTCGTTCCGACGCCCTTGATCGCGCC
>JAAEQP010000609.1 GCA_024231375.1 bacterium
AGGGGGAGCAGAATGCTCTGAGAGTCTTCTGTGCGGCATTCTGGACATGGCATTCATCTCTTCATGTGATGTGGCAAGTGTCAATGGGAAACGACACGGGGAAGGACCAGGTCGTTCTCGCGAGTTCTGTCGAGGACGAGCACGTGCGCGACTGAGTACTGGGGAAAGGGCGGCTGCGTGAACAGAAGGCAGTTCTTGGCGCTCAGTGGAGCGGGGTTCCTGGCCGCGTGCGGTCAAGGGAGCCGCGCTGGATCGGGGCGCTTCACCGTTTGGGGTGGTGAGGGCCTGCGGGACGGATCTTTTCTGCGTCCGCGCGCCATCGGCGTGCATGGGGGAGAAGTCTACGTCATCGACACGACGGGGCGGGTGCAGGTCTTCTCGACGACGGGCGAGTTCCTGCGGCTCTGGTCGACGCCGGATGCGGAGAACGGGACGCCCACGGCCATCGCATTTGACGCCGACGGCAACCTCCTCGTTCCCGACACCCACTACAGCCAGATCCTCGAATACACCCCGTCGGGCGAACTCACAACGAAGTGGGGGAGCTACGGGAACGGCACGGACCAGTTCATCTATCCTACGGGTATTGAGCAGTCGCCCGGCGGGCATTACTTCGTCTCCGAGTACGGCGAAGGCGCAGAGCGGGTCCACGTGTTCGATTCGGAGTGCCGGTTCGTCCGGCAGTGGGGCAAACACGGCGATCAGCCCGGCGAGTTCAATCGGGCCATGGCCCTCGCCCTGTCCGACGACACGGTGTTCGTCGCAGACACCGCCAACCACCGGGTCCAGTGTTTCGACCACGAGGGGAAAACGAAGGGCGTCATTGGTTCGGGCGGCACGGAACCTGGCCAGTTGAAGTACCCCCACGATATCGCGCTGGGCCCTGACGGCCTCGTGTACGTCGCGGAATACGGGACGCATCGAATCTCGCGATTTAGCGCGGACGGTGCGTTCCAGGGGGCGTGGGGGTCGCCGGGTCGCGACCCTGGCGAATTCAACGCACCCCGTGGCGTGGCCG
>JAAEQP010000610.1 GCA_024231375.1 bacterium
GCAAACTGCTGTCGGTGCTATGCATAATCGGGCTCGTGGGCGCGTTCGCGGTCTACTATCTGCGCGGGGCGATTCTGAACGGCGAAGGACGGGGACTCCCGCCCAAACCATTCGCCCATCTATCCCTCATGGGCGGGCTCGCGGTTGCGGCGTTCGCGCTGCATTTCTGGGTAGCACGGTTCCAACTGCTCCTGAGCAAACGGGGTGCGGTCTTCGGCGCGGGTTACACCGACGTCCACGCCCATGCGGGCGCGCATCTACTGCTGTTGATTGCGGGACTCATTTTGGGTGGATGGCTCATCGTCAACGCGCGGTGGCAGCGTCGTCCCGGCAACTTGTATGCGCTGGCCGCCTTCGGGCTGCTGTGGATCGCGGCGGGGCACGTGTACCCTTGGGGCGTGCAACAGTTCATGGTCCGGCCCAACGAGTGGGACTACGAGAAGGATTACATCGCGCGAAACATCGAGTTCACCCGGATTGCCTATGGTCTCGACGAGGTCAAAGCCCAAGCCTGGCCGGGCGACGGCGCCTTGACGGCCGAAGCCCTTGCGGCTCACGCAGGCACAACGGACAACCTCCAGGTCTGGGATCCCGCCCCGTTGCAGAGCATGTTCAACCAGAAGCAGCGGATTCGGTCGTACTACGCCTTCAACCCCGTGGATGTGGACCGTTACGAAGTGGACGGTGCGTTGCGGCCGGTCATGATCGCGCCCCGCGAACTGGGCGTCGATGGCCTGCCCGAGAAGAACCGGGTCTGGACTAATCTTCACCTGTACTACACGCACGGGTACGGTCTGTGCATGAGTTTCGCCAATCGCGCCGTGGCGGGTGGGTTGCCGGACTTCCTCATCCGCGACATTCCGCCTGTGTCGATGCGCGCGCCCGAGGTGGCTGAACCCCGCATCTACTTTGGCGAAAACACCACGGACTACGCCTTGGTCGATACCGACCTGGACGAATTCGACTACCCGGGCGACCCGGAGAACTTCTTCAACCGATACGTAGGCA
>JAAEQP010000611.1 GCA_024231375.1 bacterium
ATCGCCGAAGTGCGGAAGTACTACGAATCGCTGGGAGAGAGCGAGCAGTAACCGCCGCACACACCGATGACGTTTGAACATCCCCCGAAATCCATCGTTACCGCTCTTCGGCGCAATCTGCTCCGTTGGTACCGCCGCGAAGCGCGCGATCTGCCGTGGCGGCGTACGCAGGACCCCTATGCGGTCTGGGTGTCGGAGATCATGCTCCAACAGACGCGCATCGACCAGGGGGCTCCCTATTACGAACGGTTCATGGCCGCGTTCCCGACGGTCGAAGCGCTGGCGGCGGCGTCGGACGACGCGGTCCTGAAACTGTGGGAAGGTCTGGGCTACTACTCCCGCGCACGCAACCTGCACAAGGCCGCGCGGTTGGTCGCCGAGGGCGGCCGGTTCCCGGAAACGGCGGAGGCCTGGACGGAGTTGCCGGGCGTGGGACGGTACACGGCGGGCGCGATTGCCAGCATCGTATTCGGCGAACGCGCGCCCGTGGTGGACGGCAACGTCATTCGGGTGTTGGCTCGGCTCTTCGACATTGAGGCCTGCACGGACGACACAGCCACCCGGAAGGTTCTCTGGGCCTTGGCGGAAACGCTGGTGCCGCCCAAGAATCCGGGCGACTTCAATCAGGCCTTGATGGAACTGGGGGCCATGGTCTGCACGCCCAAGTCACCGGTCTGCGACGGATGCCCCGTCCGCAACCAGTGCCAGGCGCGCGAGGAGGGCGTGCAGGAACAGCGCCCCGTCCGCAAAGCAAAGAAACGCGTACCGCACCACGAAATCGTCGTGGCCGCGATTCGGAAGGATGGCCAATACCTCATTGGCAAACGGCCACCCGGCGGGTTGCTCGGTGGTTTGTGGGAATTCCCCGGCGGCAAGGTCGAGCCCGGCGAATCGCATCAGCAGGCGCTACGCCGCGAGGTGAAGGAAGAACTCGGCGTCACCGTCCGCATCGGCGGCCTGGTCACGTCGGTCAACCACGCCTACTCCCATTTTAGAGTAACGCTCAACGTCTACCGCTGCACACTGACAAGGGGCACGCCTGTCCCCCACTCCCACACGGAGCTCCGCTGGGTCGCGCTGGAGGAGTTCGGGGACTTGGCGTTCCCCAAGGCGAACCACAAGTTTCTGGGGTTGCTATAGGGGTCCCGGCGTTGTCCGGTGAGCGCGGCTGAACCATCGCCCCTTGCCGCGACCCCTGAAGAACCGTGCACAAGACCACTTCCTTCTGGGTTTCCTGGGAGAAAACTCCTTTCCATACTGCTCATAGACTCGCCGAACCTGGACGGCCTCGTCCTTGCTCAGGTCACGATCACGCCACTCAGGTGCCCCTACAACACCCACGTGCGTGCGCACTGCCACTTCAAAGAACTCGTCCAGACTTGGACCGACACTGGGGTGTATCCCCTGTCCTGTCCCGAGAGCCGCGACGGCCCGTTCCGTGCCAGAGAAGGCTATGGCGCGAGCTGCGTCATAGCGGAGATTGGACAGAGCCATCTCCCTGCCGCTGTCGAAAGGGCTACCGGGGCTCATTGGCAGATCCGGTGTAGGTCCTGACCCCGGCTGCCAATAGGTCTCTCTCTGAATGCCGAACAGGATATCCAGAGCCCTGTCATCACGCGTGTTCCCGAGAATGGCGATGAGTTCACGCAGGTAGCGGCGTTCATCCCACGTTCGGATTGGCCGCTCGACAACCTTGTTGGCATAGGTCAGGAGCGCCGCAGTGCCTTCCTCGTCTCCGAGCAACGCCAGCCAATCGAGAACGTCTAGCTGGCACACGAGGTGGTCTTCGTCGGGTTTGGGCGGAAGATCACTGTCGTTGAGTAGATGCACGAGAAAAGGAACGATGCTGTGCTCCTGTCTGGCCCAGTATTCACAGTAGCGCCTCCTCTGGGCCAGTATGCACTGATGTTGATGCTCCAATTGGCATTTCAGCAGTTTCGACGCGTGGTCATCGACCCCGAACGGTTTGGCCTCGTCGCGCCAAGCGCAGTACTCGCGCATCCTCTCGAGTGCGGGACCGTGGGCACCTTCCTTCTGCCAGTAGTCGGCGTCAGGAATTCCGTGCCAGTTGTCGACAAGGTCCACCAGAGCGTGGTGGACCGAGAACGACACGTCGATGCCCTTGCTTGGGCCGAGAATTCGGAGGGCTCGCTCGTTACCGGCGTTCGAGATGTCGTGGACCGCCATTACGCGAAAGCTGCGAACCAGATCATCATCCTTGAACGCCGGCTCCCAGTTCTCCTCAATAGCTGTTCGGAGAGGATCGTCGCTCGCCCAGAACTCGTTGCTCTGGAGACGAAGCAGGAATTCGAGCGCTACCTCGTGTCCCGTGGCCCCTATCGCGCTGCAGAACCGATTGACGAGCGTGTCGTACCTGTCCGTCACGTAGCCACGACGGCGCGGATTCAGCATATGGTACTTGGCCGCCTTGAGGAGCAGTCCGACCGTCCGCCGGTCGTGGCCCTGCCCTAACCAGGGGATGGCCCGCGTGCGCAACATGGCTCCGTGCTTGGGGTCGTCCAACTTGCGGAGGTTGGATTCGTAGACGAGGAACTCTAGGAAGGGCACGATGTCGACACCGCGGGTCTGCCAGTACTCGATGCCGCTCTGACCCGGTATGACCACATCTCTACCGGTCCAACTGTGGGCCAACTGGTCAATGAACTCCCTCACGTGGTCTTTGGGTATGCCGTGTTCGACAGCGGCGGTCTCAAGGTCGCCGAGGTTGTCCGGCCACTCGCTCGGCGCCGCCGAAGCACTCAGCGAACAGGCAAGGACCCCCACGAACACTCTGGTGGCGATTGACATCTCCGCGCGCTCCCGGTACTCCAGTCCACGCCCCCGCGCGCGGTCCGGTCGATGAAGGATTGTCCGATTGGTTGTGTGTGTCGCCTAGAAGATGGCGAATCCCATGGAAAGCATGAAGGCGATGTAGATGATGAGCGGGATAATGAACAGCATGGTCGTTCTCCTTTGTGCCCCGGTTGACCGTCCTTGGTCATTCTAGCGCGGAGCCGGGCGTGGCGCAACGGGTGCGCGACATCCCCTATTCTGATGTGCCACCGACTAACTCGTTAGTCGGTGTCTTGCGGGCGAGGGGACGCCGGCTCCGTATGCTCCAGACACGCACAAGCTTCGCTTGAACGTGGCACACTTGGCAGGGAGGCTCTCGGCACCCCTTTCGGACGTGTCACGCACATCCTCTCTCCTGGAATCATCGTTCACCGGGGGGTATGATGGCCGCCGTTCCAAAAGGGCATGACGGCAGCAGCGGGGGTTGGCATGAGCACCAAGACATTCTCGGGGTTGGGCGACAAGGAACTGCGATTGGCCATGCTGGGCATGGTGGACGGCAACGGCCATCCCTATTCGTGGAGCGCCATGTTCAACGGGTACGACCCGGCGGTGATGCAGGAATGCCCCTTCGCGGGCATCCCGGTGTACCTGGACAAGGAGCCCAAAGACACGCTCCGCATTCCGAATGCGCGCGTCACGCACATCTGGACGGACGATCCGAAGGATGCGCCTCACGTGGCCAAGGCTTCCCTCATCGACACCGTGGTGGACCGGCCGGAAGACGTCATCGGCCAGGTGGACGCGGTCGTGGTGGCCACGGACAAGGGCCACGAACACGTGGAGCGGTGCCGCCCGTTTGTGGAAGCGGGTCTACCCATCTTCGTCGACAAGCCGCTGGTGGACAACGCGTCGGACTTGGCCGTGTTCCGCGACTGGATTGCAGGCGGCCACCCCATTCTGTCGTCGTCGGCCATGTTGTACAGCAAGGAGTACATGCCCTACCGGATATCGACCCACGACTTGGGCGAGATTCGCTTCGCCAGCATCAGCATGGCCAAATCGTGGGAACGCTACGGCATCCACGCGCTGTCGTGCATCTACCCGGTGATGGGTCCCGGCTTCCTGACCGCGCGCAACACGGGTACCATCGACCGCAACGTGGTCCACTTCAAGCACGCATGCGGTGCCGACGTGGTGGTTGTCGTCACCAAAGATATGTACGGCGCCTTTGGCGCCATGCAACTGTGTGGTACGGCAGGCACGGCCCAAGTGAAGGCCAACGACACGTTCTACGCGTTCAAGACGCAGTTGGAGACGTTTGTCCATTTCCTGCGGACGGGTGAACGGCCGTTCCCGTTCAGTCAGACCGAGGAATTGATGAAGATGATCATTGCGGGCATCATGAGCCGCGATGACGGCGGCCGCGAGGTCGCGTTGGACGAGATTGGCTAGCGAACACAGGCCTTTTCGGCCAAGGGAGTATAGAGGGATGGCGATTCTGGATACGTTCTCACTGAAGGGCAAAGTGGCGCTCGTAACCGGCGGCGCGGGGCTGTACGGGCGTCAGATCGTGGCGGCGGTTGCCGAAGCCGGCGCGCAGACGTATGTGGCGTCGAGGAATCTGGAGTCGGTCGAAGCCGTGGCCGCGAGTTTGCGCGACGAAGGGTGGGACGTGACGGCCCTGCAATACGACCAGGCCGACGAGCAGTCCGTTCTGACCTTGCGCGATGCGATTGTGGAACGTAGCGGCCGCCTCGATGTGTTGGTGAACAATTCGGTGTCGCGGCCCATGAAGAACGGCATGCAGAGCGACGCGTCCACCTTCGCCGACAGTATGGCTGTGAACGCGACGGGCCTGTTCGTGATCACACGAGCCTTCGGCGACGTCATGGCCCAGCAGGGCAGCGGGTCCATCATCAACATCGGTTCGATTCAGGGCATGATCGCGCCGGACCCCACCATCTACCGCGGCACGGACATGAGCGGCTGGTCGCCCGACTACTTCTTCCACAAAGGCGGCATGATCAATTTCACGCGGTTCATGGGCAGTTACTACGGGTCGTCGGGCGTTCGGTGCAACTGCGTGGCCCCCGGTGGATTCCTCACGGAGAACCACCCCGAACCTTTCGTGCGTCAGTACAGCGACAAGACGTTCCTGGGCCGGTTGGCCAATGATTCCGACATGCAGGGCGTCATCGTGTTCCTGGCGTCAGACGCGTCTGTCTACATCACCGGCGCCAATATCCCGGTAGACGGCGGCTACACGGCGAAGTAGCGGAGCGAAAGCGGGGACAGTGAGGCTGTTGAAAAGGTCCAATCCTGGCGCTCTCAGATCCATGTAGAGAAATCAACTCTGCGTCATCCCGA
>JAAEQP010000612.1 GCA_024231375.1 bacterium
CCACTTGGTGAAGAAGGATGCCACGTCGCGATTGCACGTCGCCGACCGCACGTAGATCTGCGCGTCTCCCGTCCAGCCCAAGCGCTCATCCCGTTGCGGACAATCTGTCGGCAATTCGACAAAATTGGCCCGCTGCGTCCAGTTGATGTTCTTGTAGAGCTGATTGACCATCGGGTTATCGCATTCAAAACTGCCGACAAGCGGCGTGTCGGAATGAAGCACAACGCCGGTAATGGCGTCCAAGGTCGGCGTACCCGGGAAACCCGTCACTTCCACGTACTGGAACCCGTGGTAGGTAAAACGCGGTTCCCAGACTTCCTCCCCGCCGCCCTTCAGCGTGTACGTGTCAATAGCCCGCGCCTTGCGCAGGTTCTCCGTCATGAGCGAACCATCTTTGTGCAGCATTTCACCGAAACGCAGCACCACCTTCGTTCCTGCAGGTCCCTTCACCTTCAAGCGAACCCGTCCCGCGAAATTCTGCCCCATATTGAAGATATGGACGCCATCCTTGGGTTGGGTAATCGCAATAGGCGCGATTTCTTCGAAAGCCTGGACCGTTACGCCGGGGTACGATTCAAGCAATCCCGTGTACTTCGCCGCGGACGTAGCGGCCTGCCATGCGCCGTCGTCGAAGCCGGGTGCGTTCCAGCCCCCAATCTCCCTGCGCGCATCGTAGGTCTCGCCCATTTGGATGTCATTGCCGCGAATCGGTCCCGTGGACCCTTTCCAAGATGCGTCCGTGCCAACCACCACCCGCTCGCCATCCTCATACTCGATTTCAAGCTGTGTTAGCAACGCCGCCCGGTCGCCGTAGAACGCGCGTCCCGTCTTACCCCGGTTCTGCAGCAGGCCGAACCCCACGTAGCCCGCGTACCACCCATTCGACAA
>JAAEQP010000613.1 GCA_024231375.1 bacterium
ACCGCGAATGGACGCCAATGCACACGAATAGATATGAATGGATTTGAATGCAGGTGGGGAGATCGCCTCCTCCACCACGAAGCGCACGAGGAACACGAAGAGAATGCGCCCGTTCTTGGGGCAGGGACTTCAATCGCCGGTGACTGGCAACGATTTGCTAGCCCCTCCGCTATTTCTTGGCGAGGCCAAAGACGTGGCTGGGGTGGAGGGAGACGATACGGGGAAGGTTGGGGCTGAGGGTGAGGGCGTTGTCTTCGAAGGCGCCTTGGTCGGCTTTGGTGACTTCGACGGCCCAGGTGGCCCCGGCGTGATCGCCGGAGGCGACCTTGACGGTGGCGGAGGTTGAGGATGGCGTGGTTTGGGCGGTGGCGACTTGTTTGTCGTCGGGATTGAACAGGTTGATGCGGACGGTTTCGCCGCCCGCGCCTTTGGTGCTGATCACGAAGTCCTTCACGGCTTCGGGCACGCGAAAGTAGAGGCGTTTGGCGCCGCGGATCATCCCGAGTCCGTGGCCTGCAAAGAAGCCGACGGGCATGTTGGATGCGGCCACGGAGTAGGTGCAGGGGCCTGCGG
>JAAEQP010000614.1 GCA_024231375.1 bacterium
CAGTCCGGCGAGCCCGAAACGCCGGCCACTACCGGTTCCGTGCAGATCCTGTCCTGCAATTTGCCTGCGGGCACAGTGCTCCACCCCGGTCACATCGTGGAGATCAGCGTGAGCTACCGGCTTGCGGATTCGTCGGGAGACGCCGGGTACGTGCTGACCATCGGCACCCACTACCCGGGTCCCTATGGCGTGACCCACGCCATCCACGAGAGCCATCGGATCGAGGGCGAGCATGAGGGCACGTTCGAGACCCGGTTCATGCTGCGCAAGGACTTGCTGGAGCGATTCGCCGACAACGCCGCGTTTCCCATTGAAGTCGCGCTCCAGCGGAAGGACCGCGAATTCATCAACGGCAAGAGCCACGTGATCACGCGGGTCGTTGCGCGGCAGGACCTGGTATTCGGTCGCGGGTCGACCGCCATCGACCTGACGCCCAAGGAGTGCGAAATGCTGGTCGCTGACACGCCATACGAACAGGACGGAGTCCAGTACCTGTTCGCGGCCGGCACCCAGCTGTGCCGCTTCCGCTTCCCGATTGAGACCATCATCAAGTGGGGCACGGTCACCCAACCGACGCCGATACGGGTGGGCAACCACACCGTGGTCGCGGCACCCGGCAAGACCATCACGTTCCACAACAACGGGGTCCCCAAG
>JAAEQP010000615.1 GCA_024231375.1 bacterium
AAGAGCCCCGAGAGTATGCCCCAACGGTGAAGACCGAAGACGGTGTGCGCGTGGTCGTGTTCGACGGGAAGGACAACTTCCTGGAATCGGATAAGACCGCCCCGCGGACGATGACCGATAACGAACCGTTCACCTTCGCGGCGTTTGTCAAACCGGGGAGTAGTGGTCAAGGTTCGACGCTTCTGTCATTGGCTGAAAAAGCTGGTTTCAGCTACAGCGGCGGTGGTATGAGGGTGGAAGGTTTGAGACGTCAAGCACGCGACGAGGCGCTGCGGCACGGGCAGCCTCGCCCGAAGACCGGCCCGTGGGTGCATGTGGCCTGTGTGTACGAAGGTTCGCGAAAACCGTCGCATATCTATGTGGACGGCAAGCTGGTCGACTCGGTCTACTGGTCGGCATTCTTCGTCAGGCCCGACTTCCAGATGAAGATCGGCAACGGTTTTGGCGGCGGCATTGCCCGGATGCAGATGTGGCGTGGCGTAAAGAGCGCCGAAGAGATC
>JAAEQP010000616.1 GCA_024231375.1 bacterium
ATGAGTACGATGACCCCCGCCTAGGCGGACGGTATGTGATGCTACCCAACGCCCCCGGACACTGTCAAAGGCACTCGCAACTCATCGCCCGAACCGGCACACCGTCTCGACATGGGCCGTGTGCGGGAACATGTCGATGGCCGTCACGCGGTCCACGTGCCAACCGCACTGCATGAGCGTCGCCGCGTCGCGGGCCAGCGTGGCTGGATCGCAGGACACGTATATGATCGCCTTGGCTCCGGTCTGACCAATCCCGCGGATGATCTCCTTGGCGCCGATCCGTGGCGGATCCATAACCACCACGTCCCAGTGCTCCGCCTCGATGGCGTTAAGAAACCCCCGCTCGCTACGGCGACGGTATTCTCCCCGCCGCATCCGCTCGGCGGCTCGAACCGCGCTCCGAGTCTGGTCGAGCCCCAACACACGGGTCGCGCCTTTCAGCCCGAGCGATAGGTTCCCGCTCCCGCAATAAAGGTCGAGCACGGCCGACGCGTTGCCTACGAAATCATGCACGACGGGCACGAGCTTGCGGTTGAGCAAAAGGCTCGACTGGGAAAACGCGCCGCATACGATGGGGATCCCGTCGAACAGAAACGACGCTGGCTTGCCTTTGTCGTCGGGGGAGCCCGCCAAGGGGAAGGCGTTCTTGATCTTGCGGTAGGGCCGCTTCGTCCAGACGAGAGTTTCCTCGCCCTCGGGGTTCACGACCACTTCCACCGCGCCCTTGTATCCCGTGGTACGTAGCTTCGCCAAGGCTTCGTTCAGCCGCGGATGGCAGAGCGGATAGTGCTCCTCCTCCACGATTCGATGGGTACCGGGGAAGAAGAATCCCCAACGTTCACCGTCGCTGTGAAACTTGGCGCGCGTACGGTAGCCGAATCGGAGATCGGGATCCTCCACCCACGCGGGATCCGTTTCCACCTTCGCGATACGCTCGAAACAATCCTTCACGATACGGTGCTTCCACTCGGCCTGGGCGGGGTAGCCGAAATGGAGCCAGACCGATCCGTCGCACGCTTCGGTGATGGGGCGCTCGGTCTCGATGCGGTCGGGAGATGGTTCGACCACCTCCTCGATGCGACCCCAGAGCATCCGCTTTTCTTCGCGCTCGATAACGACGCGCACGGTATCCCCAGGCAACGCGAAGGGCACGAAGCAGACGCGGCCCTCGATGCGGCCGATGCCATGGCCGCCATGGGCGACCGCCGTAATCTCAATCGTGTGGGTCATGTCCGTTCCTTCCTGCCATATCCAAACGAGCATTATCGCAGGAAACGGGTGCCCGAGTCATTATTGAGTCCGTTTCACTCCAGACTCGTCAGAAACGCTACGCCATCCGGCTCCAGTGCGCCATCGTCTCCCGTGTGAACAGCCAACGCATCCACCGACCCCAGAAGGCCGTATGCGCCTGATGCGAAGACCATTTCAGACACAGCCTCGGCCTCGGTCAACGGTACCTTGCCATACCCAACCGGGTTGGTCACCAGAATGGGCGCAGGCCCCGCCAACGCCACCGCCTGCGCAACATCGATTGTCTTGAGCACGTTCGGCACGCACAATGAGATGGGTTGAGGCTGATCGTTCTCGATGAAGAACCGGTAACTCGCCAAGGGACGGTCGGCTACGATCCGTTCCAACCTCTGATCGAGCGCTCCGGCGAATATGCCCAGAAGCGCGCCTTTGCCCGATCCCCAGAACCGGACGCGCTTGCCGTCCACGTCACCGCGTTGCCCCAGATACTCAACTGCCTGGACTACGTCCCACACCTGCTGCGCGAACAAGGGCCGGCCGAGACAAATGCCATCGCTCGTGAGATGGTTCTCCTTCCCGCCCGTAAGACGATAGCCGCGGGGTTCGAGAACCAACACCGCACACCCCGCATCCAGCCACGCCGAGATGCGCGTGTCGTCCTGCACGTTCCCGTCGCCCGATGGGCGCACGTACACAACCCCCGGCGCGGCACCCGCGGCCTTCCCAGGTTTCATGAAGATAGCAGGCACGACCATATCGGGTTCCACTGGCAGGATCAGCGTCTCGACCGCAGTGCCCTTCCAGTCGAATGTAGCAACTTGCACTGCCTGTGGCGCGGGCGCTTCGGGCCGCCCACCGAACAGATTCCACACCTCGGCGCGCCACGCCGTTGCACGGGCGGTCCATGCGTCAGTCGACGCGGGCAGTTCCGCGTACTGTCCACGGAACGAATCCGCCAGTCGACGGTTGATGGTTACGACCGAATCCGACTCGGCAGGGATGTTGCCCCCGTCGAAGCACAGGAGGTCGGGAGACTTCGCATCCTCCGCCTCATATTCAGCCTCAGGGATCGGGCTGCCGTCGCCTTCGTCAAGCAGCCACTTGGCAAGCCAGCCGTAGCAGGCCTCGCGCAACGGTTGCGCCCAGCCGTGAGGCAAGGGCGCTTCAGCCGAGTCCACCCGCTCGCCTACGTCGTAGAGGCCGTAGATCCCCCGCGCGCGCCGGAGCGTGTCCCGGGTGCCGTCGATGGGGAAGATCGGATCCTTCGCACCGTTGACGAACATGAACGGCCGAGGCGCATTGAGCCCGATGATCTCGAATTCCTCCATGGCGTGGACGATGCCGGGGAAATGATTGCAGATGCAGTGATTGCCGCCGTGGCGTATCCACTGTTCATAGGAGCACACGAAGCAGCTCGCGGCGCCTGCTTGGATGCGCTCGTCAAAGGGCATGGTGTAGAAGGTGTTTTCGCCGCCGCCCGAGTTGCCCGTCAACCCGATGCGCGACGCGTCCACGTCGTCACGCGTGCAGAGGTAGTCGACGACGCGGATGGTGTCCCAAACGATGTAGCCCTCGTTGGTTTGCCCGACCAGAAGCGACCCATACCCAAGAGGATGCGAGAAGCCCGGCACCTTCCGCTCGCCCTGTCCGATGGGATCGTGGGCGATGACGATGAATCCCTGCCGGACCAGGCCAAGTTGCCCCATCTGATAGGTAGGGCAGTTCTTCGCGTCATTCATGTCGTGTCCCGCGGATACCACCACCGCGGGCGCGGGCAGGGACACGTTCTTCGGAATGTAAACGTTCGCGGTCACCAGGAAATTGGGCCGGCTCTCGAACACCACGTTCTCGATGAAGTAGAGATCTCGCTCAACGCGGCCCGTGACGCGCGCATTCAGCGGCGTCTTTTCGGGCATGGGATCCAACCCGAGCGCGCGGCCAAGGGCGTCGCGGATGCCAGGACGTGCGGCGTCCCACGCTTCGCGCGATTCGGGATCGCGGCGTCCTTGCGACGCAGCACAACACGCCTCAATGTTGAACCGAATCGGGTCGGCTTCCTCGGGCACCCCGTCACGCAACACGTCCCATCGGGTGATTTCCTCATCCAACATGTCGGGATCAAAGTCCTTTCGATCGGTAAGCAGAACTGCATCCGCGGATTCGAAGCCATCGGCGGCATCATGGACAACAACGGAACAGGCCCCTGCTGGAAGGTCCAACTCGCCCGCCTCTTCCCAGACCCAATGACGCGTCGAGCCGGTGTGCGTTATCGCCAGCAACGTACCGTTGACTTCCATCCGCAACGCGCGCTTGCTGTTCTCGGACGTGTAGGCGCGTACCCAGACAACGTGCGGTCCCGCGCTTTCAATATCAACGGCGCCCTGCATGACCGTGTCGGCAACACCCGCCTTGGCGTTCGACGTGCAGAACCCGTCGCCCAGGTACTTCGAGATATTGGTCTGCCGCCTCCACGGCCCCTCGAAGTTCTCCACTTGCAGCACGATGTGATCGGCTGCGGCCACGACCGACATCGTCAGGGCCGCGACCGCGGCCAACGTTCTAACGAACATACAGACTATCTCCCCCAGGGTTCTTCCTGTTGTACCGAACACGCACCGTCATACCTCGTTGATGAAGCATGCCATCGTGATCCGTATGTCGCCGTAGTTCACATCTCCTTCGAGATGCTGGTAAATCGCCTTGAGCCCCCGCCTGCCAATGGAATCCCTGGCCTCGCGAATGCGCCCGACGGTGTACTCGTCCACCCACGGCGACGGGTCTTTCACAGCTTCCCGTTGGATGTAGTGGACCAGGTACCCCACCACCGTTGACGCCGCGCGTTGGACCTCCATGCACACTTCCTCGACTGTCCGGCCTTCCGCGAACAACTCCGCGGCGCGGTCTTTTGCATCGGTCTGCTTCATCCGCTTGGTCTTCCGAGGCGCCGGTCCATCCGAGCCGCTCTCGCCCATGTCGAGCGCCAGCGTCGTGTCACCGATTCCCACGTCGACACCCAAACCATGGGCCTCGCAGTAGTCACGAATGGCGGCCGTGAACCTGTCGCCGTATTGCCCCGCCTTGTGCTTGCCCACACCCCGCACCATGAGAAATCCGCCACCCGTCGACGGCCGCAGCCGCGCCATGTCCCGTAGCGCGGCGTCGCCAAACACCACGTACGGCGGCACGCCCTTGCCGCGCGCGATCTCGCGGCGAATCTCCCGCAACGCCTCGAACAGGCCTTCGTCAACCCCTTCCCAGGAATCCGCGGCAGCCCGCGTGCGCTTCTTCGCACGTCCGGCCTGTTTGGTGAGTTGCACACCGGCGCCCGCGCCTTCCAGTAGGTCGCGACCTTCCTGCGTCAGCCGAAGGACGTTGTACTCGCCTTCCTTGGCGAGCAACTCCTGACTGATTAGCTGCTCGATCCATGCGCGCACGCCGCGCTTGCCGTGGGCGGACAGCGTGCCGTAGGCTTCAAGATTCTCATGGCCACGCGCCTGGATTCGTTCATCCGAATCGCCGCCGGACAGAAACTCGGCCACGTACGCGCCGCCGAACGATTCGCCGAGCTGCGCTACGCCGATCAGGATTTGCCGCGCAATGTCCTCCGCTTCGTCGAGCGAATCGATCTCGTTCAGACACACGTCGCAAGCGTCGCATGCTGGTTTCGCGTAATCCTCGCCGAAATACGATAGAAGAGACCGGTGCCTGCACTGGATGCCCGTGCAATAGTCGAACATCTGCCGCAGCTTCACATCGGCGACTTCGGCGGCTTCGCCTTCGAGTTCAGAGAGAATGCGTTGCCAAACGCTGAAGTCCGCGCCTGAGTACAACAACCAGCACTCGGCCTCGAGACCGTCCCGCCCGGCACGTCCGCTTTCCTGCTGGTAGTGCTCGACCGACTTCGGCATCCCCGCGTGGATCACGGCGCGGACATCCGGTTTGTCGATGCCCATACCGAAAGCCACGGTCGCGACGATGACGTCCGCTTCGTCACGGATGAAGGCCTCCTGGTTGGCTTTTCGATTCTCGTCAGACATACCGGCGTGATACGGCAAGGCGCGGCAGCCGTACCGGCACAACGCGGACGCCATGGCGTCCACGTCCTTCCGTCGAATGCAGTATACGATGGCCGATTCGCCGGAACGGCGTTCCAGGATGGCGCGCGTTTGCTGAACCGCGTCGGTCCGTTGCTGAACGCGGTACACCAGGTTGGGCCGGTCAAAGGATCCCACCAGCGTGGTGGGGTTTCGGAGCGACAGTTGCTCCACCATATCGCCACGCACCTGCTCCGTGGCGGTGGCCGTAAACGCGTGCATCCCCACGGTCGGAAAGGCGTCGCGCACCACGCTGAGGCCCCGGTACTCGGGCCGGAAATCGTGTCCCCATGTGCTGATGCAATGGGCTTCGTCAATGGCGATATACGCGATCCGAGTGCCTCGGACGAATTCCAGGAACCGGTCGGTCACAAGCCGTTCAGGAGCCACATAGAGCAGCTTGATCCGATCTTCACGCACGTCGTCCGCGATGGCACGACGTTCGTCGGCATCGAGTGAACTGTTAATGCACGCCGCGGGAATGCCACAGGCTCGGAGTTGGTCCACCTGGTCCTTCATGAGCGCAATCAGGGGAGATACGACGATCGCCATGCCGCGCATAGCCATCACCGGTGCCTGGTAGCACAGCGACTTCCCGCCGCCCGTCGGCAACACCACCACCGAGTCGCGATGGTCCAGCACGCATTGCATCGCCTCGCCCTGAAGCGGGCGAAACCCGTCGTAGCCCCAGTACTGGCGCAATGCATCCAACACGCGGTCCATAGCTTTTCTCTCTATCCGCTTCGCGGCCGCTCTAGTCGTCGACCGGCGTCCGTCGGAGCTTCTTCACGCCTTGCCGACGCTTCTTCTGCGTGAGACGGCGCTCTCGCGACGCGCGCGTTGGTCGCGTCGCCACACGGGGCCGCCTCCGCCGGGTCCTGGCCTCCAGCCGCCGCGTCAGCTCGACGAGGGCCTCTTGCTTGTTCCGGTGCTGCGACCGGGAAGCCGTTGCCACAACGACGATACCCGTCGGCAGATGCCGGACCCGCACCGCCGATTCGGTTACATTCTTCTTCTGCCCACCGGGACCGCTACTCTTGAAGAAGGAAATCTCTATCTCGTCGTCGCTGAATTCCACGCGCCGTCAACTCCTCATCAGCCTCCTCCAGCACCACCGATACCTGCTCATCAATCTGGTTGAGCAAGATCTCGCGCACCTTTGGGAGAATGTCTTCTTCGAGCTTCGCCAGCATCGCATCCGTGGTTTCC
>JAAEQP010000617.1 GCA_024231375.1 bacterium
CACGCCCAGCGAGTAGATGTCGCTCCGGGGGGTGGCCTTCTCCTTCTTGATGAGTTCCGGCGCCACGTACATCGGCGTGACCTGTTGGAACAGGCCCGCGTCGAATAGGCTGAACAGGCGGGCGAAGGAGAGTGAGTAGTCCACCAACTTGAGCTGCCCCTTGCGCGTGAAGAGCACGTTGGCCGGCTTCAAGTCGTGATGGGTGAATCCCTGATCGTGGATGTACTGTAGGCCGTTGCACATCTGGGCCACAATCACCAAGCGCTCCTGAAGGTTCCAAGGACGGTTGCCCAGGTACCATTTCAGGTCGGGTCCGTCCACGTACTCCTGAATCAGGCAGGTTCCTTCTTCGCCATCCATGAACCCATAGATGCCGACCACGTTTGGATGATCGAACTTCTCAAAACGAGGGACCACACGGGCCAATTCCCGCACATGCATGCGGTTGCGGAAGAAGTTCTGATGAAACAGCTTGATGGCAACCACGTTGCCCGATTCGGTATCGATTCCGCGGTAGACGGTGCCCGTGCCTCCCCGTCCAAGAATGCGGTCAAGCTTGTAGTTGTACAGCCGAAGCCGGTCCAGTTCCTTTCCCATCAATGCCTCTCGTCGTTCAATGTCCGGTACACGCTTCAGTCATCGAGATCGAGATCAACCGCGGGGGCGTCGCCCCACAGGCCGTCCAGGTCGTAGAACTCGCGCGATTCCACGCGGAATATATGCACCACAATGTCGCCGTAGTCCAATAGGCCCCAGCCTCCGCTGGCATCGCCCTCGACATGACTCGGCTTCACGCCGATCTCCGTCATGCCTCGTTTCACCTTGCTGAACACGGCCTTCATCTGGGGTTCGCTCGCGGCACTGCAGATCACGAGCGTGTCGGTCACCAGCGTCAATCCTCGCACATCGAACGCGCGGATATCGATGGCTTTCGTGTCCGCCATGATCGACGCAATGCGAAGGGTGTTCGCAACGGTACTCTCGTCACCCGTCGCGCTCTTCTTCCTAACAAGTCGTGCCACAATCGTCTCCGTGGTTCGTGTCGGCTTACTGGCCCAGTATGTTCCGAAGCAGCTCGTTGGCGATCTTCGGATTGGCCTTGCCCTTGGTTGCTTTCATTACCTGGCCCATCAGGAAACCGAGGGCCTGCTGTTTGCCGTCCCGGTAGTCCTGCGCCGGTCCAGGGCTCTTCTCGATCACCTCGCGCACAATCGATTCCAGTTCCGAGGAGTCGCTGATCTGGACCAGCCCCTTCTTCTCGATAATGGCTTTCGGGTCCTCACCCGACGCATAGGCCTCACGCAGGACGTCCTTGGCAATCTTGCCGCTGATGGTGCCATCTTCGATCATGGCGATCATCGCCGCCAATGCCTTCGCCGAAATGCTGCATTCCTCAATCGGCTGGTTCGCATCGGCCAAGAGCATCTGCAGGTCGCCCATAATCCAGTTGGCGGCCACCTTGGCCGGTGCTCCGCCGTCAACGGTCGCCTCGAAGTAGTCGGCCATGGCCTTTTCGGCGGTCAATACACCCGCGTCGTATTCGGACAGCCCATGGTCATCTCGAAAACGTTGCACCCGTGCCTGGGGCAACTCGGGCAAACCTTCCCGAATCTCCGTCTCCCACGCCTCGTCAATGACCAGGGGCACAAGGTCCGGGTCCGGAAAATACCGGTAATCGTGGGCGGATTCCTTGGTCCGTTGCGAGAACGTAATGCCACGGTCCGCGTCCCATCCACGCGTCTCTTGGACGATAGTCTCTCCGTCGTTGATGGCGCGAATCTGGCGGGCGATTTCGAAGTCGATGGCCCGATGCGTGCCGCTGAAGGACGCGACGTTCTTCACTTCGGTCTTGGTGCCCAGCGTTTCCGTGCCCACAGGCCGTACACTGATATTGGCCTCGGCTCGAAGGGATCCTTCCTCCATGTTGCAGTCGCTGACTTCCAGATACTGCAAAATCTGCTTCAAGGCTGTGAGATACGCGTGGGCCTCGTCGGCGCTGCGAACGTCCGGTTCCGTGACGATTTCCAGTAGCGCCACGCCGGACCGGTTGAAGTCGACCCCGCTCGAACCTCCGCCGATGGTGTGCGTGTTGCGGGCCGTGTCCTCTTCGAGATGGGCGCGCGTGATGCCAATGGTCTTGGTGTTCCCGTCCACCTCGATATCAAGCGCCCCGTCGTAACAGAGAGGGAGGTCGTACTGGCTGATCTGGTAGTTCTTGGCCAGGTCGGGGTAGAAGTAGTTCTTGCGGTCCATCTTCGACCAGCGGGAGATCTTGCACCCGAGCGCGAGCCCCGCCGCTACCGAGTACTCCACCGCCTTGCGGTTGATGACCGGCAGCACGCCAGGCATGCCGAGACAGACCGGGCACACGTTGGTGTTCGGCGGCGCATGGAAGCCCGTGCTGCACGCACAGAACACTTTGGATTTCGTGCCGAGTTCGACGTGTACTTCCAGGCCGATAACTGCTTCGTATTCCATTCCTCAACCTCAGGCGATGGCGGGACGGCCCAAGGCGCCCCGTTCTTGTTCGTATGCGTAGGCCGCATGGAGGATCGTTTCCTCGTCGAAAGGCTTGCCCATGATCTGCAGCCCCACCGGGAGTCCCGACTCCGTCAGGCCGCATGGCATGCTCAACGCTGGGATGCCGGCCAGGTTGACCGAGATGGTGTAGATGTCGCTCAGGTACATCTCCAGCGGGTCAGCGGTCTTCTCGCCCATGCGGAACGCCGGCGTGGGGGCCGTCGGTCCCATGATGACGTCGCACTTCTTGAAGGCGTCCAGGAAGTCCTTGCGAATGAGCGACCGCACCTTCTGGGCCTTCAGGTAGTAGGCGTCGTAGTAGCCGCTCGACAGCACATAGGTGCCAAGCAGGATACGGCGCTGCACTTCCGGGCCGAACCCCGCGCTCTTGGTCTGGTGGTACATCTCGCGGATGTCGGACACGCCGTCGGCGCGCGCGCCGTACCGGACCCCGTCGAACCGGGCCAGGTTGGCGCTGGCCTCGGCGGTGCAGATGATGTAGTACACCGCCACCGCATATTCGGTATGGGGGAGCGATACCTCGACGATCTCGGCCCCGCTACGTTCCAATGAGGCTACGGCCGCTTCCACCTTCTGGCGGATTTCGGCGCCCAGCGCGTCTGTGAAATACTCTTTCGGCAGACCGATACGCAAGCCTGCGGGATCGGCCTTCAGTGCCTGTGTGAAGTCCGGTACCGCCATGTCTGCCGACGTTGAATCCCTCGCGTCGCGGCCGCAGAGTACGTTCAGGATGAGGGCGCAGTCTTCGATGTCTTTGGTGAACGGGCCGATCTGGTCCAGCGACGAGGCGAACGCTACCAGTCCGTAGCGCGAGACGCGGCCGTAGGTTGGTTTCATGCCCACGCATCCGCAGCACGACGCGGGTTGCCGGATCGATCCGCCTGTGTCACTGCCTAGCGAGATGGCGCATTCATCGGCCGCCACGGCCGCGGCAGAACCGCCACTCGACCCGCCTGGCACGTGATCCAGATTCCAAGGGTTGCGCGTCTGCTGGACGGACGAATTCTCGGTCGACGACCCCATAGCGAACTCGTCCATGTTCGTCTTGCCGACGAACACGGCGCCTGCGTCGATCATCCGTTCCACCACCGTGGCGTCGAAGGGACTTTGGTAGCCCGCGAGCATCTTGGAGCAACACGTGGTTTGACCGGCCTTCGTGCACAGAACGTCCTTCAGGGCGATAGGCACTCCCGCCAACGGGCCAGCCTTCTCGCCCGCGGCGATCTTGGCATCCACCGCCGCGGCGCGTTCCAGCGCATGGTCGCGCCACACATCGACATAGGCCTGCACCTGGCCGTCCACGGCCTCGATGCGGGTCAGACTGGCCTCGGCGGCCTCCGTGGCCGAACACTGGCCACCTGAAACGGCATCGCGGATCTCGTGAGCCGTAAGACTATGCAATTCCTGGGTCATCGCTTACTCCGTATCCAGGATTTTGGGCACAAGGAAGTACTCGCCGTCGTGTTTGGGCGCGTTCGCAAGGGCGGCATCGCGGTCCAGCGATGGGGCCACCTCGTCGTCCCGGAACACATTGGCCATTTCGAGCACGTGCATCGTCGGCTCAATATCCGAGGTGTCCAACTCGTCCAACTTGTCCATATAGCCAAGAATGTCGCTCAGTTGCCCCACCAGACGCTCTTTCGTTTCGTCATCGAGCGTAAGTTGTGCCAGATTAGCGACATACTCCACGTCTTTCCTGCCGATTTTCGCCATGGGATTTCCTTCTCACCTCGAGCCATGCACCGAGTGCCCGATGGTATCACAGTGGCGGCCCTCTTTTCCATGCGCCAGACCTCTGAAAGGCCTGAATGACAGGGGCTCGGGAAGGGAGGCGGCACGGGAATCGAGGGGCTCCATGAGGGTGGGTTCGATTACGCGACGAGGCAGATCGCGGACGAGGTGGCGTTGGGGGGGCGGGACGTGCATGATGGGGATGGACCGAATGGACCTGACGGACGGCAATCCCAATCCGCAGGGTCCACGCACGCGAAGGCTGGGACCGACGCCGCGTGCGCTTTCGGGGCAACGGGAACAAGCTCTAACGTAAGGAACTCCCATGACCGTTACAGACACCATACATCACACCAGTGCCAAGTCACGCCACAGGCGCTTCGCCGCGCTCCTCGCGGCTATGGCGGTTGTCGCCTCGCTGGCATCCGCTGAACCTGCCACACCCGAGTTCTCGGAGTACCCCGATGCGGCGGCGGTGGGCAATTTCGCTACGGACGATCTGATTCAAGGTCTGGTCCCGGACGATCAAGGCGGATGCTACTCGGAGGGGACCTACGGCACGGGCCTGTTCGCGGGAGACGCCGTGGACGCCACGAATCCCGGGAGCGAGGGACCGGCGACGGAAACCTGCGCATGGTACAAGATGCCCGTCTACCTGATTTACACCTTTCCGAAGGCCTGCGATATCAGCGAAATCCGCATGACCGCCGTACGTGCCGAAGGCGTCGCTGGGGACGATGCCGAACCGGCCGTTGCCCTCGGCAATCTCGCCTTGGGCATTACGCGCCAAACGAACCCGAACGGGCAGCCCCCCATCCGGCCCGCGCAAAGCGCCATCGAAGTCATGTTTGAAGGGCAGGAGTTGTGGACGCCCGTGGCCGCGGGGCCCGTCTCTTCGCCGCAACGGACATTGCCGAACGGACTCTGGCAAGGCGTATGGCGCTTTCCAGAGGGGGCCCTGAGGCATGTCCGAAGACTCAAGTTCACCCTGGGTCCCACGACCATGTGGGGATCCAACAACTATGGCCAAATCACGCGGTTGTCCGAGGTCGACGTGATCGGCCAGGCGAGTGCCGGAGAGGCGCCGCGTCCCGTCTCGTTTCTTCCGTCCGCGGATTCCCGCATTGCCTACGCGGGCTTCGTACATCCCGATGGATCGGGCGGGGAGAGCGCCCTCATGAAATGGTCCGGCTCCGGGTTCACCTGCCGTTTCCGCTCGTCCATCTGCCGCCTTCGGTTTGCCGCACCCAGCGGCAGCCGGTATTGGATGAGGGTCGACGGGGATCCCTTCGTGGAATCCGCCCTGGAGCCGGTGATCGACCTTACGCCAAGGCTCTCGGCCGACCGCGATGTACACGAGGTCCAAATCGTCAAGAAGACCGAGCCCGATTCCGGTGTGGAGTCCTTTCTGGGCATCGAACTGAGTCCCGAAGGCGAACTGTTGCCCGCGACGCTCCCGGATCGCAAGATCCTGTTCCTCGGCGACTCCATTACCGTGGGCATGGGGGCGGGGGCGAACAAAGAGACCGACGCGTTGCGGAGCTACGCTTGGCTGGTCAGCCAGCATTTCAACGCCGATCCCCGTCTCGTCGCGCTATCAGGGGTCGGGCTCTTCCAGGGATGGCGTTCCGCATTGTTCAACGCGGAGTGGCAGCAGGTGGTCGCTCAGGCCTCCGATCCCAACGCAGCCGCCCTGTCCTGGCAGCCCAACCTCATCGTCGTCAATCTCAGCACGAACGACAAGTCCAAAGGCGTGGCGGGAACCGACGTGGCGAGCGCGATGAGGAATCTGCTCGTCGACGTAAGGCAGCGCTGCCCCGAAGCGGTCATCCTCGTCATGGTTCCTTGGTCTTACGGCTGCTACCGCGAAGAGTTGCGGGGCGTGGTCGACGGTCTGACCGCCAAGGGCGACGAACGCATCCAGTTCGTCGATACGGACCCTGCCGTCTGGGTGCCGGAAGGGGGCATGCGCGACAACACCCATCCCAACGAGAAAGGGCATCAACACGCCGCGAACCTGCTGATTCCCGTGATCGAATCCGCCATGGGGTGGTGAGGGGCGCTCGACGGGGGATGTCGCGAAAGAGAGGGGGGCCATGAAGAAGAAGGTCTCTGTTGTCATCACGGATGTGGACAACACGCTATACGACTGGGTCGGCATTTGGCATGCCTCTTTTGGTGCCATGCTCGAGTGCCTGGTGAAGCAGAGCGGCGTCGCACGGGAAACGCTGGAGCGGGAATTCAAGGCGGTACACCAAGCCCATGGGACCTCGGAGTACGCATTCTCGATTGAGGAACTGCCGTCGCTGCGGAACACGCATGGCCGACGGGAGCTTCCTGACGCATACGATGAGTGCAAGACCGCCTATAGAAGGGCTCGGGACACGGTCCTTCGGCTATACCCGTCCGTATTCGACACCTTGGTTGAGTTGCGCGATAGGGGGTGTCTCCTGGTGGCATACACCGAGTCGAAGGCATCCTACACGCGGTACCGGATGACGTGTCTTGACCTGGACCTGCTGTTCCACTACCTGTATTCGCCTCCCGGCGACGCGATTCCGGAGGGGCAGTCGAGATATGGCGTCCATTGCGGCCCTGATATGGGGCGCGATCTGAGGGTGACTCGTCAGAGGTACACGCCAGCGAACGAGGTGAAGCCCAACCCGGGGGTTCTGAGGGCGATACTCGACGAGGTAGGCGCGGACCCCGAACAGGCCGTGTACGTCGGCGATGATCTGGTGAAGGACATCTCGATGGCGCGCGACGTGGGAATCACGGCGATCTGGGCGAAGTACGGAACCGCCCACAACCGGCCCGAGTACGAACTGCTCAAGAAAGTGACGCACTGGAAGCAGAAGGAGGTCCTGGATCAGAAAGAGGCGTCCGTGGAGACGGTGCAGCCGTCGTACGTACTCAAAGCCGACTTCGGTGAACTCCTCGATGTGATCGAGCCTGAAGCGTTCGTACAGCGGGGCGCCGCAAGACCGCGGCCGGAACACCTGCCAATCACGGCCGGATTGGTTTCCTGGAAGGACAGGCTCTGAGTCGTTCGTTGCGCCGCCTTGAATCACCCGGTGGCATCTGATTAGATCACCGAAGCGCTTCTCCCAAACCAGAATCTGAACCAGGGGCTACGTTCTGTGGCCGTTAGGGTCTTGTCATGCACGTATGTGGATTTGCGGTGTTCGTCCTGTCCGCAGTGGTGATTGTCCCGTCTCTCGCCCATGCCGGTGAACGGGATGGATTGCTCCTGGAGTACACGTTCGAGCGAGACGCGCGCGACACTTCAGGAAACGACCACCATGGTGCCGTGAACGGCAGTCCGAAATTCGCCGAGGGCCGGGAGGGCCTGTGCATGGAGTTTGGCGGCGGGGATTGGATCGATTCGGGGATGATGCTGCCGGAGATGGACACGTTCACTGTGGAGTGCTGGGTGAATCCGGGGGACACGCAGGCCGTCTGGGCGGATGTCCTGGGCAATCACGCAGGTGGCGGAATCAACGGCATGGTGTTTCAGCAGAACGGCGAGGACACGAACCGGTTTGTGCTCGTGTACGGTTCGACTTCGGGGCGCTACATTGAGAGCAAGCCTGTGACGCTGATCCCGGGCAAGTGGCAGCACGTCGCCTGTGTCAAGGACACCCAGGAGATGCGCCTTCACTTGAACGGAGTGCTGATTGACGTGGTGGCGGCCGATGGGCCCATGGCGGCGAGTACCGTGCCCTTTCGCGTGGGCCTCGGGTTTCCGGGCGCCGAGCGATGCTTCAACGGCATGATAGACGAGGTCCGCGTTTGGGACAGAGCGTTGGACAGCTTCGACGTCAGTGTTTCGGAGGCGGAGCAACTCGACCAATTCGCAGTCGCGGCGGGCACGTGCGATTATGTGACGGTACACTGGGTGCATGGGAAGGGAATCGTCGCGCCCGGAGAACCGGCCGAGGTTGAACTGTCCCTCGACGGGCGGTTGCTTCCGGCCGCTGTCACGGCCATTGACCTTTCCTTTGAGGTCAGCGACTACGCCGGGAATGAACTGCCGCCCTTGCCTCCAGTAGTTCTTCGAAAAGACGCTGAATTCTCCGGCAAGGTTCCGCTCCCCTCGAAGCGTGGATACTATCACGTCACCTACAAACCGTTCGCTGTGGCCGCGGACCGCAAAGTCCCTCTTGGGGCGGGTGGATTCTCGTTCGCGGTGTTGTCCGATGCCCCGTCGGTCGATCCTTCTGGCCATGACATGGTGGCCGCGCCTACCGGCAACATGACCCCGGCAGTGGTCGTGTCGCTGGACGGGGACCGGTGGCTCATTGCCACCGACCCCGACAACGTCGGGCGCGGTCGGAACTGGCAAACGGCCCCCGTGGCCGAAGCGAAACCCACGAAGGCACCGTGGATCATTCAGGATGCCTTTCCCGGCTATCACGGTGTGGCGTGGTATTGGCGTGAGTTCGAGGCCCCGGCCAATCCGCATCCACAGGGGCGCTACATTCTCCATTTCTCACAGATCGACTACCTCGCGGAGGTGTGGTTGAACGGCGCTGCCGTGGGCGGTCACGAAGGCGGCGAGACGCCCTTTGCACTCGATGTGACCGATGCCGTTAGGGCCGGTGCGCCCAATATCCTCGCCGTGCGGGTGTTGAACCCCACCCACGAGCGCATCGACGGGATTGTGCTGAACGAGACCCCCCATCGATGCAAGGTCATGCCCTACCACGCGGGGGCGGCCTACAACCACGGCGGAATCACGGGTTCGGTCGAACTGAGGGCGGTCCCGGTGGTGCATATCGAGGATCTCTACGTCCGCGCGGATGCCGAGACGGGAGACCTCCGAATCCAGGCCACGGTGCGCAACGCCGCGAACGAACCTCTGCGGGGGCGGCTCGATTTCATGGTCGCACCTGCAGCGACGGGGGAGTCGTTCGAAGCTTGGACAATCGGTCGCGAATTCCCGCCGGGCGACTCGACTGTCGAAACCGCGATCCGTGTCGACGAGCCGCACGTGTGGGATCTGAACGACCCCTATCTCTACCGTGTCACGGCCCGGGCGCAGGCGGGTGAGTCGGGATCGGTCGATGAACGGTCCGTGCGATGCGGGTTCCGCGTTTTTCGTTTCGAGGACGGCTATTTCCGATTGAACGGGCGTCGGATATTCCTGCGATCTTCGCACACCGTCAATCACTACCCGATTGGCCTGCAATTTCCTCACGATCCCGACCTTGCCCGGCGGGATTTGCTCAACGCGAAGGTCATGGGCTTCAACATGGTCCGATTCATTTGCGGCGGCGCCACGCAGGAACAACTGGACTTGTGCGACGAGATTGGGCTGCTCGTGTACGATGAGTCCTACGCAAGTTGGTATGAGATGGTGGACACGCCACAGATGACGGAACGCTTTGACCGGTCCCTTGCCGGGGTGATGCGGCGGGATCGAAACCATCCTTGCGTAGTGATTTGGGGCCTGCTCAACGAGATAACGGATGGGCCCCTCTTCCGCCACGCCGTCGATTCGCTGCCCTTGGTCCGGTTTCTCGACGATAGCCGCATGGTGATGCTCAATAGTGGCCGGTGGGACGGAGACCCCAGTATCGGTTCAATCTGCAACCCGGGGTCCACGGTATGGGAGCCGAGTCTCGGAATCGAAGCGCCCGGAGCGAAACGGGTGACCTGGAACACTCGGGGAGGCATGAGGGGATACTTCGACCGCGCCGGTGACGCACATACGTACATGGTCGTTCCGCAGACTGCCGAATCGACGGCACTTCTCCGAAGCGTGGGCCACGACACCCAGCACGTGTTCCTTTCCGAGTACGGGATCGGCAGCGCCGTTGACCTGTGGCGGACAGTCAGGCATTTCGAGCAGCTCGGCAAAGCGCATCTCGAAGACGCGCAGTTCTACAAGGACAATCTGGACCGCTTTCTGGCGGATTGGCAGCGCTGGGACATGGGCGCATGCTTCGACCGTCCTCAGGACTTCTTCGCGACGAGTCTTGCCAGGATGGCATCGCACCGCACGCTTGGGCTCAACGCGATCCGCGCAAACCCGAATCTCGTGGGACACAACGTGACGGGCATGATCGACCACGTCATGAGCGGCGAAGGCTTGACCACCGCCTTCCGGGAAATGAAGTCGGGGGCGATTGACGCATTGTACGAGTGCTGGGCCCCGTTGCGGCTGTGCCTGTTCGCGGAGCCGGTCAGCATGTACCGTGGCGCAACCGTCAAGCTTGAGGCGATGCTCGCGAACGAAGACGCCCTGCGCCCTGGCACGTATCCGATACGCCTTGAGGTCATCGCGTCCGATGGTTCGAGGGCGCTTGAGCGGACCGTCGCCATGACGATTCCGGACGCCAGTAGCACGACCGAACCGCCCTTCGTCTTGCCGGTATTTTCTGAGGAAATCACGATTGACGGCCCCCCTGGGAAATACCGGTTCGTCGCGTCCTTTGAGAAGGGAGCGGCTGCGACGGGAGGCAAGACGGAGTTCTACGTGACGGACGCGGCGGAGATGCCGTCGGTTGACAGCGACGTGGTCCTCTGGGGGCAAGACCCGGGTCTTGCGCAATGGCTCGAAGATCACGGTATCCGCGCGCGGCTGTCTTCCACGGAAGGCGATCCAGTCGGCGAAGTCATCCTGGTCGGTGAAGGAACACCTGCGGGCGATCGCGCTGCAGCCTTTGCGGATCTATCCAGACGTGTCGAAGAAGGCGCGACGGCCATCTTCCTGTCGCCAGGAGTGTTTGCCGAGGGCGACAACCCTGTGGCGTGGCTTCCCTCCGCGGCGAAGGGTTCCCTGGTGTCGCTGAACAGTTGGTTGTACCTGATGGACGCCTGGGGGAAGAACCACCCCGTTTTCGAAGGGCTGCCGTCGAACGGGCTGCTCGACTACGTCTACTACCGCGAGATTATCCGAGACACCGCCTTCGTATTTGACGAGCCTCCCGCCGAGGCCGCGGCAGGTGGCATTGAAGCAGCGGTGAACTACTCGTCCGGATTGCTGGTATCAGTACACGATTCCGGCGCCGGCCGATTGGTCTTGAATACGCTGCTGATTCGCGAGAACCTCGGGACTCATCCCGCGGCCGAACGACTTCTCCGCAACATGCTTCGATACGCCGCTGGAAGCGAGGGGGCCGTTTGAACGCTGGCGGAGAGAGCGCAGGACCTTGGGCTGAGCCCGCCTGACGCTAGCGCATGCGCGCGCACAGGGATTTGAACTGGAGCACGTGCTCCGCCGGCGTGTTGTACGAGACGCACCCGCAACCCCAGACGAAATTGTGCATGCCCTCCGACTTCTCAGACAGTTGCTCAAGCATGCGTTCGAGCCCTGCCCAGTCGCCCCGCTCTATCATCTTCGGGTCGACGCAGCCGCGAACGAGGGTGCCCGTGCCACCGAATTTCTTGCGGAGTACGTCAAAATCGGCAAGGTAGTCGACCGCAACGAGTGAGACGCCCATGTCGAGGAAGAGATCGCCGAGTAGGGTGACGTCGCCGCCCATGATGACCGCGGGCGGCGGCGTGATGTGCCCCGCCTTGACGGATCGTATGATCGCACTGTTGTACGGCGTCACGTAATCCCGGAACATTTCGACATTCACAAGGGGCAAGGTCGCCCACGATTCGTACAGATACACGCCGGCGCCCGCTTCCGACACGCGCATGGCATGGTGCTTCGTGGCCGAGGTCAGTCGCTCCAACAGCGCGTGGACCCGTTCCGGGGCCGTGAACATGTCCATGACCAGATTGTCGAATCCGCGTAGTTCGACTGCCTGGGAGAAGGGACCGCCCAAGCATCCGTACACCCACACCTCGCCGCCTATCGCGGCCACTACTCGTTCAACGGCTTCCGCCAGCAACGCGAGCCGATTGCCCTGACCCGGCACAGGTTCCTGTAGCCGCTCAGGATCGAGTTCCGGGTCGCTCGCCAGCGGGTGGGTCGTCACGCCGGGCACGGACGTCCCTTCTCCATCGCTCACGCTGCATCCCCAGGCTTCCGCCTCGATGTTGTAGATGTCGATGCCCACGGTCACCACGTCATGACCATAGCGCCGGTAGGAATCGATGGCCGCCTGCGCCATCAGGTCGGCGTCGCGGCTCACATCCCCCGGGCTTCGCCCAATCGC
Organism: bacterium; assembly: GCA_024231375.1. The sequence goes on from JAAEQP010000617.1 coordinate 12,387, forward strand.
CGCGGCGCCATGCTCGTAGATGGACGGCACAAAAGGCGTGCGGTCCGTGGACTCAGACCGCAATGCTTGCTCCAAGCGTTCCAGACTGTTCACGGTTTGCTCAACCTCCCAGAATCGCGACGAGTATGACGACACATGCGATGCACATGCCCAGATACAGCGTGAATCCCATCCACGTCTGGCGCGTGGACCTCACAATGAAGACGCCCTCGGATCGCGGCGAGTTCAAGGAGACCGCTTGGCGCTTCGACGCAGGTACAAGAGGGTTGCGCCGGCCCAGAGGCCAACGGCGGAAAACGCACAGCCGGTGAGCAGCAGCCCCAGACGAAAGCTGTTGGGCCAGTAGTAGAAAGAAACCGTGTGGCGCCCCGAAGGAACAGGGGTAGCCCGAAGCATGCCGTTCACGCAGATGACCGGTTCATCGGGGCCATCGTCAACGCGGGCTCGCCATCCCGGATAGTACATGTCCGAAAGGATGACTAGGCCTGGGGCACTCATGAGAACTTCGCAGTCCACGTGATTGGCCCCGGAGTCGACTATCGCCACGTGTTCGGATCCCTTCGCCGGACCAAGTCGGCTCTGGTCGAAAGCCTCGGCGAGAACGGCTGTCTTCCGAAGGTCCAGTTCTCCCGACTTGATCAGCGTAAGGCAGTCGGCCTCGGACTCACAGGCGCGCACCTCATGAACGGTGAAGGCGCGCGGCCAAACCTTCAGATTCTCGTAGATGTTCAGTCCGCCGATGCGTGTTTTCCGGAACCGGCCGGTCCCTGCCAGAATCTCTCGATCAGGATAGGCCAGCTCCGGGAAGCCCTTCCATTGGGCGATCACGTACCGTACATTGAGCATGTCGAGCGCACGTGCGCTGGCCGGGCGTAGCCAGTCCCGTGTAAAGATTGGCATCGACCGCCCCTCGCGCAGAGGAGCGCCAGCGACCTGCTGAAACCAATCGTAGTAGCGTTGGAGCGTCAGGGGGCCGTACCCTCCAAGCACGCGGTCGCCAGTCACCATACCGGCGAACTGCGGCAACTCCCGCATTTGGGTGGTGACCTCGGAAAAGATGGCAATGCGGTCATTCTCGCCGCGCATCTTCGAGAATGTCAGGAAGTCGTGGTCCAGCGCGTAGGTATCGGCGCGTGTGTGGTTGAGTTGATTGCCCAGGGAAGACGCGAAGATCTGGGCGAAAAGACAAGCGCCAAAGGCGATGGCAATCCCGGCCCGCGAACCTCTCGTACAGAGCACGGTCCCGGCGCCCAAGACGCCGGCAGCAATGCGGGTGGCGCCCGATAGAGCCCAACGGGCATGGAAGAAGGCGAAAGTCTTGAGGCCGAGAACCGTTCCGAGCGTGGGCGCGACAGCAAGGCTCGCGAGCGCCACACACGGCAACCATTGGGCGGACCCGTCGGGCGCGCGGTGGCGGGTACGGCCGCGGATGCCTTTGAGCCCGTAGGCAGCCAAGAGGGGGTACGACAGAGACGTTAGGAACATGATCCGCTCGTGACCGCGAGCCGATCGCAAGACCGGTAGATTGAGCAACAGCTTCGCGGCTGGCGAATGCTCACCCATGGCGACAAGGCACGCAAAGACGGCAAGCGCGACGTACACCCATCGCTCTGAAGAGCCACGGAGAACGAACCCCAAAAGCATCAGCGCCATAGCATAGCTCGGGATTAACTTGGCAATTCGCCACAAGTCGTGGACACGGTAGCCACCGACTTCCATGACCCCGCTGACGCCCATGCTCCGAATGGATTCCTGGCTGAGCAATTCCCAGAAAGGCGCCAGTTGTACGCCCGCTAGTGTGAGCCCCAGCAGGACAGCCGCCAGCGCGAGAGCCGCCTTGGCCACGAGACGCCGCTTCCGTTCGCGCATCAGCACGCCCTGGCGGCCGAGCTCGACCAGCGTGTAGGCACCCAAGCCAAGAAGCTCGTAGAAGAATGTCTGCGTGTCTCCTGCGAACGCCTGCAGCATCAGAACGAACGCCAGACCCACCGCCCATCCAGTGTGGCAAGTCCGCAGGACTCTGCGAAGCAGGAAGAACGCCAGCGGCACATAAGTGAGCACATGCATGCGATAGGGCCAACCGATCTCGATCCCCATGAACTGCCCGCTTGTGAGGATCAGCAGCCCTGCAAGGAGCCCGGCGTAGCGGTGCCGGAAGACGTCGCGTCCGAGCAGGTATCCGAACAGCCCGCAGAGAAAGGCGTGGCCAAGCATGTCGATCTTCAGGATCAACGGGAAGGAAGGCAATGCGTAGAGGAGGGTCGCGGGATAGAAGCACGCGGAATGGGGCATGGCCAAATGCGGATAGCCACACCAAGCGAAAGGGTTCCACAAAGGCACGATACCGCGGACTAGATTCGCCGCGGTGTACTTCCACCAATTTTGAGACTCCGGTAGAATGTCATGGTACGGGTCGCCCGCTGGCAAGGCGATGTCGGTGAAAATATACCTGGAGAACAACACGGCGAAAACCGCGGCCAGAATGCAGACGTCAAGGACTACGTCTTTGCGGGCCGGGCGTAACTTCATCGAACGGCAGCCTCCTGTCTGCTCGCGGCAGTTGACGTGGCGACGGTTCCTACAGGGGCGCCAGCGACAATCGGGGGAGGGCCCGTTCTTGAGGCGCCCTTCAGATCCTTCTTCCGCGTCAGTGTGGGCATTGCCCAGACGGATGAAGAGAACCCACGGCCAAACACTCGCTACGTGATTCCGACATCGAAGGACTCGCGCGTTCCTTGAAGAGCCGGAAGGGTCAATCGCCCGCACCGACAGTCTGCCTATCGCCTGAATGCGCCCCTCTGGGCCACCATTGGGCGCCGTCATCAGCCGAAAAAGGCCTGCCCCCGTCGACCGGCGTTCGTCACTCTACACGGCCGTGCGCAGTCGAATCAACTGTAGGAACGCTCAGACAGAAACAGTCGCCAGGAGCATGGATCCCCCGGAGTCACCTGGCCTTTCCGCGGAGACTTGGCGCACGCAGCCTTGCAGCCTCGGATGCCATAACTCTACAATGTCGCTTTGTGCCCAGCTTCTCTACTCGCGGAAAGGGTGGGAAGGTGCATGGATACGAACGACGCAGCGCTGGAGTGTGGTTCTATGCGCATAAAGGATACGAGGCCGGAGGGGCCGCCCACCGCGGCTTCAGCCACAGCCGCCGTCTGGCTTGGCGCCTTGCCTTGCTCTGCGCGTTCGGACCCTGAACGCACTAGCCGCCTTTTCCGCGCGGGACCCTCTCAGGTCCGCCACGTGGAAGGAACCAGGACGTGATGGGCTCTGAAGGGGTGATGGCGTCCGTACAGGCCCGCGGGAGCGAGCCCCCTGCGCCTGTGTTGATCGGTGTGTCCTGCGGTCTGGCCTTGGTGCTTCTGCTCCTGTACCAGTATCTCGGAACCACGCTGGCCAGTGGGGCGGATCCTACCCGCTATCCAAGCGGTGTATTCGACATGGATGTTGGACGAGTTGTCGCGGACATGACTTCATTTCGGATCCCCGCACGCGCGATGGTTCATCCGCTTCAGCCGCTCCTGCTTGTCCCTGTAGGCCGGACGCTGAACGCCATGTTCTACGGAAACGACGACGCCTACCACGCGGTGCGACTTCTCTGCTCAATCGCTGTCGCCATTCAGGCGGTGCTCGCTGGGGCAATAACATACCTACTGACCAAGGGATCCGTGAAGGCGGCTCTCGCGGCAACGGCGCTTTGTGCCGCCTCATTCTCGTCCCTGCTTCTTGCCTGTATCCCGGAGACCGCGTCCGTGTCCGGGCTCTGCACGCTCTTGCCCCTCTTCCTCCTCGCCCTCCGCGAAAACCGGCCTTTCACATGGGGAGAGGTTCTCTTGTGGGGCGGGCTCGGGGCATTCGGTCTCGGCATCACCACCACACAGGCATTGCCTTGGGCGATCACACTACTTTTTCGCGGGTGTTCCGGTCCGATCGGGCCGGGCGCGCCCACTCGTCCGCGCCGTCTTGGGCGTGTCATTGTTAGAGGCGCCGCCGTGCTCGCGCTGACTGCGACTCTCCTGCTGGGCGGGGTCTTCGTGCAGGGCGAGTTGGCGCCACGCACGGGATTCCGGCTTCACACCCTCAACGCGGAACGGCGGTACATGCGTGTGGACGATCTGCGGGAGCGGCCCGTTCTTCATACGGCTCGTCTCTTGCGCCATTTCGCGCTCTACGATTTCGTTGCCCCCTATCCAGGTTTCTCGGACTACTTGATCGATTCGTGGGGCCTGGACTACTACTCCCTCAGTCTTGAAGAATCGGGACTGAGCGGCTACCGGCCTCTTCAGGCGCTTGTGGTCTTTGGGCTGATTCTGCTCATCTATCTGCCGCTAGTCCGGTGGGCCCGCTGGGACCAACGGCATCTGCCGGTGCTCCTGGTGTGCCTGAGCCAATTCGCCATACACATCGTCTACGGCCGGGAGTACATCCTCTACTCGCTGAATTGGCATGGCGCCGTCACCGTTTTCATGGTGAGTACGCTCTGGGCCGCGGTCGGACGCCTGCGGACTTGGGTGTTTCCCGTCATCATGGTCTTGTCCGCCTGCATGCTCGTGGCCAACATACAGGTCATGACCAATGTGTATCAGGAACTTCGGTTTGGGCTTGACAAGATCAAACGGCCTGCTGTAGAAGAATCCGTGAATACTCGACCGGAAATGCCGTTCCCCTTGGAATAGGGGAGTGCGAGTTTCGTCGTCCACGTAGGCCGCCATCTTGGCCACCCGGGCGTTTCCGCAACGCAAGGGACCACCCGCACCATGAGCAAGGACAGCCACTCACGGCGAGAGATGTTGGGCATTCTTGGGGCGGCGGCTTTCACCGCGTCGGGCGGGGGCTGCGGCATTTCTCCGCGCACCCGAGCGGGCAGCGACGCTTCGTTTCCCAATGTCGTCATAATCGTCACGGATACAGTCCGCCGCGACCGCATCACGAGTTTCGGATACGGGCGGGAAACGACACCCGCCATCGACGAGTTCGCGGGAGAAGCCTGCACCTTCCGCCAGGCGTACTCTACAAGCTGCTGGACCTCGCCGGCCCATGCTTCCCTCTTCACTGGGCTCTATCCTATCGCGCACGGAGCAACCCAAGAAGATTGGTTTCTCCGTCCTGGCCCAAGGACTCTGGCCGAATACCTCACCTCCCTTGGCTACTATGCCTGCGGTGTTGTGGAGAATCCCATGGTGGCGCGGAGTTACGGCTTCGCCCGGGGCTTCCACGAGTACCACGAACTGTGGCGAGGCCGGAAAGGCCCCGGAGAGCCCTTCGGCACCGTGGGCTGCATCCGCTCCTTCCTCGAGAGGCTAGCTCTGCGTCCAGCCTCTCCCCTGTTCCTTTTCGTCAACCTGATCTCGGCGCACGCGCCGTACTTCACATCCGGGCCCTTTGGGGGGGACTTCACCGGCAAAAACTTCAGCAAACTGAACCGATACTCCGGAATGACATGGCCCGATCACTACTTGGGCCGGCTCAAGCATACGCCCGAGGATTTCCAGCGCATGTCGGACCACTACGACGAGGCGGTTCGCTACGTCGACGACACGGTTGGCCGGATCGTGGGTGAACTGAAAGACGGCATGAAATGGGACAACGCTCTCTGCATCGTTACATCGGACCACGGAGAGCACTTCGGTGAACACGGGATGATGGTTCACAACTTCTCGCTCCATGAGTCTCTGACGCGAATCCCGCTCTTCATTCGCGCTCCCGGACATTTCGAGGAAGGCGCGTCCAGTGATCGCCCAGTTCAGCTCACGGATGTGCTCCCTTCTCTCATGTCGATACTGGGATCGCCTGAAGAGGGGGCCGATCTCCATGGCACAGACCTGTTGCAGGATCAATCCGACCAAGGCCGCCCAGTCTTCTGCGAGTATTACCATCCGAAACAGGTTATCCGGCAAGGCCTTCCGCCGGACGATCGGACTCATCCCGCGCTTGCCCCCTACCGGCGCCGAATCCGGTCCGTGGTGGTTGACCGGATGAAGCTCATTTGGGGCAGCGATGGGAACCATGAATTGTATGATCTCGCCGATGATCCTGACGAAATGGCCGATCGCATAGCCGATCCCAATTTCGCCCATACCAGAAGCAGCCTTATGGGTCACCTGCACGAATTCACTTCTCGGTTTACCGAACCGGTCTTCGACGAGGGCTCGCTCAATACCCAACTCCCGGATGCGGAGACCGAGGAGGAACTCCGAAGTATCGGGTATCTTGATTAGACGATTCCCCTCGGGCTAGGCTTTCCGGCGTGCTGATACCGAGGCCGAATGGTGGGCCAGCCAGCTATCATGCGGCAATCCATGCCGACTTTCATTTCAGCCCCGAATCGGACATAATTGCCTGGGCTCAAATGGCCCATCCCGCCGTCGAGTTCGGTCGGGTTGCGTCGCGGGGAAGAGGAACGGCTATGATATGTGACACGGATGCCATGGACGACGGAGCCAAACCGCCTGAACTGTCTTTCGTCTTGCCTGCATGCAATGAAGAGGCCAACGTCGCCCCCATGATCGAGGAACTCGTCGAGACGGCGACAAGCCTTGGCCATTCCTTCGAGATTCTCTTCGTCAACGATGGTAGCACCGACCGGACCGCCGAACTCCTCGACGAACAAGCCAGCCGCGATTCGCGCGTGCGAGTCCTTCATCTTTCTCGGAACTTTGGCCATATGGCGGCGTTGACCGCTGGCCTTGAGCACGCACGAGGCAGCCGGGCCGTCATTACCATGGACGCCGACGGCCAGCACCCCCCGAGCCTCATCCCGGAACTGATCGCGGAATGGCGGCACGGCGCCAAGATCGTTCAGGCGCTGCGGATTGCAACGGCCCATGCTTCTCCCCTGAAAAGACTGACCTCCAAGGCCTTCTACCGACTCTTCTCAGTGCTCAGCCCGGTAACCTTGCCGCCCGGTGCAAGCGACTTTCGGCTTCTGGATCGCGAGGTCGTAGACAACTTGAATGCCATTCCGGAACGTGAGCGGTTCGTACGCGGACTGATCTCGTGGATGGGCTACGATCCGGTCTTCCTGCGCTACGCCGCCCCCCCCCGCATGGCGGGCCGCAGCAACTACTCGCCGATGCGCATGGTCGCGTTTGCGCTCACCGGGGTCACCAGCTTCTCCTTCGTGCCGCTACGCTTGGCTACACTCCTGGGCGGCTTGCTGAGTCTTGCGGGAATGGGGTATGCACTGTACGTTCTCTGGTGCTATGTCCGAGGCGTCCCGCTGGTTCCTGGCTGGACCAGCACCCTGCTCGTAGTACTCTTTCTCGGTTCTTGGCAGTTGATCAGCATCGGCCTGTTGGGCGAATACCTCGCGCGAGTCTACTCCGAGGTGAAACACCGGCCAATCTACCTCCTGAAGAAGCCACCCGGTCCTCCCCATGAAAAGCGCTAACCCTCAACAAGGCGCCTGCATCTGTTGCCTGGGTTCGGATACTGAGCCACACCTTCACGGGCTCCGCAGATGCAGGGACTGTACGCACGTTTGGGCCGATCTTGCCATGACGGACGCTGTTTTGCCGAGCCTCTATTCCGAAGAGTACTTCCAAGGCGGGGAGTACGTTGATTACGAACGGGAAGGCCCTGCCCTGCGCCGCAACTTCCGCCGACAGATTGCCGCGATCAAGGAGCGCCATCCGCCAGGTGCCCACCTGTGGGAAATCGGGTGTGCCTACGGTTTCTTTCTGAAAGAGGCCGAGGGCGCCTTCCGGGCGTCGGGCAATGACATCTCCGAACATGCCGTCCAGTTTGCGAGGGAGCGCCTACACGTCTCGGCGCACGCGGACGACTACCTCAACTGCGATGTGGCGGGAACGTTGGACGTCGTGTGCCTCTGGGACACCATCGAGCATCTGTCACAGCCACAGCAATATGTCGAAAAGGCATGGAGAGACCTGCGTCCCGAAGGAACCATCGCTATCGAGACGGGCGACATTGGATCTCTTCTCGCGCGTATCCGGGGCGCCAAATGGCGGCAGATTCATCCGCCCACCCACCTCCACTACTTCACGAGCCGCTCGCTGCGTACCCTCCTGGAGCGGACCGGCTTTGTCGATGTCCGGATCAGGCGAAGCCTGTTCTGGCGCCATGCCGATACCGTGGCATTCAGATTGCTCGGCTCCCCTCGTTGTGGATTCTTGGGCAGACTGTATCGGGTGGTGCGAGGCGCCGGTCTGCTCAACTTCGCGTTCCCCTCGCAGACGTTTGATCTAATCACCGTGTACGCCCGGAAACGTGCGTGAGAGTCCAGGGGAGCTTCCTATCACTCCTTGCACGGTGCCGCGCCGTTGCCAGCACCGCACTGGCCGGACACAGGGTCATGCCGAGCGTTGCCAACGGCACATAGAGCACGCTTGAGTATCCTCCGTACCGCTGCTCGAAGTAGTCCGCCACGGCCCACGGCTTGCTCACGACACCCGCCACCTCACCCGGGTTCGTCCCCGCGCCGAACGAATGCATCACCATATGCCGGATATTGAATATGCGACCGCCGAGCAGATAGCTGTTCTGGTCGTGTATGTGCCTGCGGGCGAACCATCCCATCAAGAGCATGGCAAGGAAATAGATAGCGAGTATGAACCAGATGGCCGGATGAAGTCCCAGGAATTCCATGATGAAATCTGTCCTCGTTGTGAGCGCATTGGGTGCGCCGTCGGAAAGCGCCACCCATCGCCTTCTCGCCCCGAACCGCATTGTACCGGATTCTGAGAAGGAAGCGGAATTGCTCCAGTCCGGCCGAAGATTCGGCACGCAATCGCCCTCGGCATTGAAACAAGGCGTCCGGCCGATCAAGGATAGCTTGTCGTCGCGATGGGGCAGCGGCCATCATGATCATCGCACAGAACTGAGACTGAGGCAACGGTGAATGGAGAGTATGACATGAACGGGTGCGTCACGCTTCCTGCTGAATCCGGACATGAAGAAACCGTGATAGAGCTTCTTCGCCGATGGGGTGCGGATGCCATACGCGATAGTGACGGCACGACGCTTTCCCCTGAACTACTCAAGCTGGGGCATGACGTCTACTCAACGATATGCCTGGTACGGGCCGACCAGGAGTGGCCAAGGAAGCACTGGGACAAGTTGCCTCAGAAATTCTTGATGTCCGAGTTCGTTCCCGCCACCAGCGACACAGTGACCATCAATCCCATGGAGAACTACTTCGATCAAAAATACGAGATCGATAAGAACCACGATCCGAAGAAGTGGTGGCAGGTCTTCAACCGAACCACCGGCAAGGAAGTGGACGTTGCCGATTGGAACCTTGATGTCGATTCCGGCGCCGTGACACTACGCAATGCCCAGCCATTCCACCTCTACACGGTGAACTTCTTGGTGTATCAGGTGTGGGATTCCACATCGATGTACAACCACCTCACCAACAACTGGACGTGTCCACACGTGGTGAGCACTGAGCCTTACCATCCTGAAGCCAGAGCGCACTTGATGGAGTTCTTCGACCAGTGGCTTGAGGACCATCCCCAGACAAACGTCGTCCGACTAACAACCCTGGCCTACCACTTCGTGCTCGATTCCGACAGGGACGGCGTAGACCGGTTCCGGGACTGGATGGGGTACATGGACACCGTGACCGTCGAAGCGCTCCAGGACTTCGAAAGGGAGTACGGCTATGCGCTGAAGGCAGAAGACTTCGTCGATCAAGGGTACTACAATGCGACCCACCGGGTGCCCACCACGCGGTATAGAGACTGGATGCAGTTCATTCACCGGTTTGTCATTGCCTTCGGCCGTGAACTCGTCGAGAAGATCCACGCCGCCGGCAAGAAGGCGGCCATGTTTCAGGGGGATCATTGGACCGGTACTGAGCCGTACAGCCCCGAATTCACAAAGATGGGCATCGACATCAATGTCGGCGCTGTCGAAGATGGCGTAGCATTGCGGCGACTCTCCGATTCACCCAATGACGAGGTCAAGGAGGCGCGTTTCTATCCTTACCTTTTCCCGGACGTCTTCGGACCCGACGGCGATCCTCTCGCGGAATCACTGAGCAATTGGGTCAAGATTCGGCGGGCTCTGTTGAGGAAGCCCATTGATCGGATCGGGTACGGCGGCTACGTGTCGCTGGCTGCGAAGTTCCCCAAGTTCGTCGACCACGTTGAAGACTTGTGCAACGAGTTCCGCACGCTCATGGAGAAGAGCCAAAGAACGGAATCGTACAGGGCTCCGATCAAGGTAGCCGTGCTCAATGCCTGGGGGGCAATCCGCTCTTGGTTGAACAACTTCGGCCGTGAGCAGAAGTTCTTCGTGAAGCGTCCCGACGTGGTGGCCGTCGCCGGATCGAATCTCCTGGAGTGCCTGGCAGGCCTTCCTGTGGAAGTGTGTTTCCTCAGCTTCGACGAAATCCTGGAAAGCGGTATTCCTGAAGATGTGAATGTCATCATCAACGACGGGGAAGCAAACACGTCCTGGAGTGGCGGGCACTGGTGGTCCAACGAAGACGTCGTCTCTGCCGTGCGGCGGTTTGTCAATGAAGGGGGCGGCTTCATCGGCGCCCAAGAGCCAACGGCGAATGGACATCAAGGACGGTTCTTCCAGCTTTCCGATGTGCTGGGGGTAGAGAAGGAGACCGGTCTTTCGGTCATGACATCTGCGATCCCCTTCGAAATTCAAGAGGGCCACTTCATTACGCAGGACACGCCGATGCCGCTGGATTTTGGCGGAGAGAAGAGCTACGTGTATTCCGCGGATAGAGCAACCGCGGTGCTTCAGGCCGGCTGCGATCTGCATGTGCAGCTCGCCTGTCGGGACTACGGGCGCGGCCGTTCGGTATACATGTCGGGACTTCCCTTCAGCATCGAAAATGCGCGGCTACTGCATCGAGCCATATTCTGGGCGGCAAGTTCGGAAGCGGAACTCAGGAAGTGGTTCTCTGAGAACGTCAACACGGATTGCGCCTACTACCCCGAAGCAGGCGCTTGCGTCGTCGTCAACAATGTCGATTCCAAGCAGACGACAACGCTCTATGATGGCGATGGGAATCCGACTGAGATCGCTCTAGACCCATACGAAAGTCGCTTTAAGCCTGCGCCATCCAAATGAACCCTGGCACGCGCGCTTCCCAGGCATCGATTCAGGTAGGGTCGCCGATACGCCTGGTCACTCCGTGCCGGAGGGTTGAGCCTTGCGTTCCTCGTCCAGTTCCTTCTGGAACGCCCCCCATTGCGTCATGCTACGCGCCAGGTTTTCGCGGGTATCGCCGGGGACGTTGTAGCACTGGAGCTCGATGGGTCCGGCGTAGCCGAACGTTTTCAATTTCTTCAGCAGCGCGTACACGTCGAATTCGCCCCGGTCCAGAGGCTGAATGAGCGTGTCCCAGTTGCCTTCATGGTCAGCGCCATTGATGGAGACGAGAAACAGATGGGGCATGGCTTCCTTGAGAAGCGCGTCGAATCGGGGCTCGTTGCCGGCCTTCAGTTCGTGGCATAGATTGAAGGAGACTCCAACGTTGTCACGATCGACCTGCTTCACGACCCGCATCGCATCGTCAATCGTGGCTACGAAGAATCCGTGGTGGGGGTAGAGCACAATCTTCAGATTCGACGCGGCGGTGAGTGTGGCCAATTCACGGACCACCTCGACGGCCCGTTCATCATTGTCGGCCTTCCCCTGTACCGTGAGCCAGAGCACAACGTCGGTGCCCTTCAGCTTCTCGATAGCAGTCACCAACTCCTGCGCATAGGGTTCCTCCGTATCGACATGGCAGGCTACATAGAGGCTGAACACGCGCAGTTGATGCTTCTTGAACGCTTCGAGGCGGACCGGTAGGTCCGAGACCCCCGAGTAGCCGATGCCTGCGTAGCCGAGTTTCTTCAGCACACTTGCCTGTTGGTCCGGGGTCCACTGCCCACGCCCCACGCCATTGTCGAAGGCGAAGAAGGGATTCGCTGGTTCAGCGCCCCACGTGTTCGCGGTAACAGCGGCAACAACAAGAAGGCCGATAGCGATGCGCATCTTCATGTCGGATCCCCTGAATCGTGTGCGCTATACCTTCAGCCAATCGCCCCGGACAGGGCGATCAAGCAGGCCGTTGGCGCTATCATCGTTTGTGAAACGTTCCGCAACAGGATCCCAGGCGAGTTCCTTGCCCGTCTGGATGGCGATCAGGCCGATTTGCGCAATGCTGTTGGTGCGGTGGCCCGCCTCAAAGGGGTTCAGAGGCTCTTCGCCCGTCTTGATGGCACGCAACCAGTCTTCCTTGTCGCTGAGCGTACCGCTCAGGTCTTCCTCGCCCTCTTCCAGCGGCGTTTCCAGAATGGCCGGGTCACTCGCTTCGATGGTCTTGGGATATTCGACCTTGATCCAGCCATCGCTGCCGATCCATTTGACCGTGGGCTCACCTCCCATGGTGTAGGTGTGTACGACGTCGTCCGCGAACTCATACCGGACCTTGAACTTGGTGATCGTGTCCCACAAGCCTTTCGAGAACGAACCCGTTCCTACAACCTTCACCGGCCCGGTCCGGTCCGTGTCATGGCCCCACTGGGCCACGTCGTTCAGGTGGCTGCCCCAGTTGGCAATCATCCCGTTGGTATAGTCGGATACACGCAGCCAGCCAGGTCTACCTCCTAGATTCCTTGGCGGATGGACCCGGTGGAGTGTGTAGGGCTTCTCGAAGGCGGGCCCGAGCCACAGGTCGTAGTTCAGTTCATCGGGAACCGGCATGGGGTCGGGCGTGCCGACGGGTCTGGAGTCGCCGGGCGAAACGACCTCAATTCGTTCGAGCTTACCAATGTATCCGTTGCGGACCCGTTCGGCTGCTTTCCAGAACGCAGGAAGGGAGCGGAACTCGCTATCGGTTCGGCTGATAACGCCGCACTTCTCGACCGTATCGCAGAGAAGCCGGCCGTGGGCAATGGCAGTGGTCAGCGGCTTTTCCGAAGAGATGTGCTTGCCCGCCTTTGCCGCCGCAAGGCCGACGGGCACGTGCCAATGGTCCGGCGTTGAACTCATGACCGCGTCGATATCATCGCGAGTCAGGAGCTCACGGAAATCCTCGTAAACCGAACAGCCCGTGTACGTCGCGCCTGCCTGTTCTCCGTAGTATTTCTCGATGAGTTGCTTGCCCTGGTCCGCGCGCCAGGCGTCCACATCGCACACGGCCACGACCTGCGCATTCGGCGATTTCAGAAGCTGCGCCACATTGACGTGGCGCGCTTGGCGTCCGTAACCAATCATTCCGACTGTGATGCGCTCGCTCGGTGGATTCGCACCCAGCACGGTGGAGGGGACTATCATCGGCGCGGCAACCGCGGCTGAGGTGGCGGCAGCGGCTTTCAAGAACGTACGGCGGCGGACTTTCGGCGAACGGCTCATGGCGATGCTCCCTGAAGTTTGCTCCCGTACGCAGACTGTAGCACATCCCGGATTCGGAACCTAAGCGCAATGGATTGGCGCCGAGATCTAATGGGCCACGAGTTCATCGTCGACCGCCTTGGTCAGGTCCGCCACACGGAAATACGTGGCAACGCCGCTCGGATCGACAAACTCGGTCAGTACCACATCCAACGGCGCGGGATCCTTGGTCTCACTCGCTGGAGGCCAAGCCTTTGCCAAGACCTTCGTTCCTCCGGGGCGTACCGACTCATCGGCGCTCGGCGTACCGAGGGAAGCGGGATCGAGGATCACGTCGCCCGGGGTCTGGTACTTCCCGATCACTTCGGTGTTGCTGGCAGCTCCGATGCAGTACACCACTGGACCGCGCATCAAGGCCGCTCGTCCCTCTTGCGACTTGCGGCCGCGCACCAGCCGCCACGGCATAGGCATACCAAGCGTAACGGAATCCGCCGGCTTCCAGACACGGCGAATCTCGAACAGGCCCGCGCCGGGAGAGACTTCGATGGGCGCCTCGTCGTTGACTGTCAGCTTGGCCTTCGGGCACCAACCCGGAATGCGCAACCGCAAGGGGAATTCCATCGCTTCCGATGGGGTGAGGACGATCTTCACCCGTCCCGACGCGGGGTAATCTGTCTCCTGTTGGATCGTGACGCTACGACCGGCGCCCAGGTCGAGTTTCGCCGTCGATTGTGTGTAGAGGTTCACGGCCACGCCGTCGTCCGACCGGTAGTAGATCATGGCGGGTAACTCGGCCATGATTCGCCGCCAGTTGTTCGGGCAGCAGAAGGTGTCGTGAGCGTAGTACGTGCGATTGCCCTCTAGACAGCAGAAGTAACGGAGACTCCGGCCATCGGGCGATTGAGCGGCGAACAGGGCGTTGTAGACGGCCCGTTCCATTATGTTTCCGAATTGCGGATTGCTCGTTTTTCGGAGCATGCGATCCATCATTCGCGTCAGATAGGCCGTGGCGCAGCTTTCGCTCACGTTTCCGCTGCCCACCTGACTGTCGTGCCACGCCTCCTGCAAACTGCACGAACCCGAAACCAGCAGCCCATCCTGGCCTGTCAGGAAATCCAGAGCCTGCTGGGTCTGTTGCAGCAATCTCGGGTCGGGTTGGAGGTCGTGCAACTGCAACTGCGCCACACACAGGGCCATGAAAATATAGGCGTGCCGTTCGTCATCCATGTGGTAGGGTTTGCCGGGCTCGTCCATCTTGATGGTCGAGTTCCATTCCGGCAACCGGTACAACTCGGACTTCGTGACGAAATCGAGATAGCGTTGGTCTCTCGTCTGTTCGAACAGCGTCAGCAGCGCCCCGTCCAGACCCGTGGTGACGCCGTACATGTTGCCACGCTTGCCGGTGTTCGGATATCGAGACGGCTCAGCCGACCAGCGGGTGAGGATGAAATCGGCCAGCTTCTTCGCTGCCGCCAGAGAGGCTTGCTCGCCAAAGAACGCGTAGTCGTTGGTCAATCCCAGGACGAGATACGACATCTCGTGGATGTCGTACACGCCCCACAGGCGGTTCGCCGGGACAAGGATGCCGATGTACCCGTCAGGCTCCTGGGTCCTGATGGCCTCCGCGACAAGACGTTTCTTCCACGCAAGCACCTTCTCATCCTTGGTATACGCGGCAAACCGCACCGTCGCATCGACCAGCTTGCCGAGGCCGATGTACCCCTGCTCGAGGTTCTTAGTGCGGAATGGAGCAAGGAACACGTTCTCGGTGTCCAACGCGAGCAGATTGTTGTTGACGGTAGAATCAATCCGACGTCCGATCTCGCCGGCAATCGTGACCTCGCTCAGAGCAATTGGCGTCATGGCGCTGACCTCCAGGTTTTGGACGCTTGCGGCTGGCTGTTCATCCGCGGCCGCGGCCTGAACGTTTGCCGCGGTTAACGTCAATGCAATCGCAAGGACAAGTTGAGGCGAGTTTCTCATTGCCGTTGGCTCCCAAAGACCGGGGGGGACTTCTCTGATCGTACACAACGCGCTCGATACTATCGTGGACGGCGTTGGCTGTCAAAGAATGCGCAGCGCCAGAGGGACGCTTCCGTTACCGACACGAGGCACCTGATTGAGCGATGTGTCTGGATTCCCTGTGGACGGCGCCGTCACACGAAAGATACAATCGCGGAGCACGACGAATCGCACGGCCATTGTTGAAGACGCGCGCGTCTTCCAGCAAGACCTGGGGCAAGAAGCTACACAAGGAGCGATCATGAAACGCGGTCTCGCACAGAAACTGGCCCTTTCCATTCTTGGCATCGCATGCCTCATCGCATCGGGGACCGGCCATGCCGGCATTGAATCATTGATCGTGCCCTATACGGCCACCGAGGACGTGGTCTACGGACAGAAAGAGGGCATGGGGTTGACGCTCGACGTGCTGGAGCCCGAACAGAACCGTAAGGGCATCGGAATCATCGCCGTATCGAGCGGCGGTTGGAAATCGCACAAGTCGAACCTGCCCGAAGAAGTCGCCGAATTCCGGCGCGACCATTGGGGGATGGGCCTGCTGAAGAACGGGTTCACGGTCTTCGTCGTCCGCCACGGTAGCGGTCCTCGTTTCCAGGTGCCCGAAATGATCGAAGACGTTCGTCGCTCGGTCCGGTTCATTCGGATGAAGGCATCGGACTACGCAATCGACCCGGACCGAATCGGGATCACCAGCGGTTCCTCCGGCGGTCATTTGGCCTTGATGGTTGGCCTGACCGGCAACGATGGCAACCCTGAATCGAAGGACCCCGTCGAGCGCGTCAGCAGCCGCACCCAAGCAATCGTCGCGTGGTTCGCTCCAAGCGACCTCATCAATTGGGGGGCCACGGACGGCTACAAGACCATTCAGAGCATGCGGCCAAGCCTCTTCGAAGAGATCTTCGGAACGATTACCGACCTGACGACACAACTGGAATCGATCTCACCCGTCTATCACGTCACGGCCGACGACCCGCCACTGCTCCTCATCCACGGGGACGCGGACCTGACCGTGCCCGTCCAGCAGTCTGAGGTCTTGAAGGCGAAATACGAGGAGGCCGGACTTCCGGTAGAACTCATTGTCCAGCCCGGCGGAGGTCACACCTACTGGGACGGCATTGAGAAACACTACGTGGACGTCGCCGAGTGGTTCATGGGTGCTTGGTGAAGCAACACACTCCAACGCTAGGGAGATTGGCCTCCCTTGCCAAGGACGATGCCCTTCTTCACGGAGCCCGTCAACAGTTCGGTGGTCTGGCCGGATCCTACCCCCGCGAGGCCGCCCCATTGGGTCGGCACGGGTCTTCTCCATGCATTCTCTCTGCATGTTGCTGCCTCGGTTGACGTCCACCCGCGGATTCTGGTCAAATGCCAAGCGGCGACCGTGCTCATCACGCCGTTCCCAAATGCGTTCCCAAGAATGAGGATTCCAGATGCCCGAGGCAACGCAGCAAGACAAACCCGTAGTCACCAGCAACGATCAAGGGGCCACGGAAACGCGATTGCGGCTTTGGCCCGCGCTCGTTATCCTGTTTCTCCATTTCGCAGCAGCTCTGGGATTCTGGCTCTGGGGGTCGACGAACATCCACAACGCCGTGGCGCTTGGCATCGTCCCTGCCGTGGCTGGGCTGTTGCTCATCATTTGGTGGCTGACGGCTAGTCGGGCGCCATGGCGCTCCCGGTTGCTCGGCCTTGCACTGTTCTCCGTAGCCTTGGTCGAGATCGTTTTCGCCCAGGAGTTCACGAACTATGGTCTGATGCTTCTCGGATACGCCCTGCCAACGATGACCACCGGTATCGTGATCCTTCTTGCCTTGACCTATTCGGTGCGGTGGCGGTTCAGGCGAATCGTGCTCGCCCTCTACATGGTAGGATGTGCCGGAGTGTTCACCGCACTGCGGGTGGACAGCGTAGCCGGCAACTTGGCCCCTGTTGTGTCGTGGCGCTGGAGGCCGACCGCCCAGGATCTATCGGAAGCATTTCCACGGTCAGAATCGCAGGGCACAGCCGTCCTGCCACCTCAGGCGGGTGTCGGCGACTGGCCCGGGTTCCGCGGCGTTGCGCGCGACGGGCGCCTCGTGGGGGTCAGGTTCTCCGCGGACTGGAGCACGCCTCCGCGCGAGGTGTGGCGGCGGAAGGTCGGGCCCGCGTGGTCGTCGTACGCCGTGGTAGGCGATTACCTGTTCACGCAGGAGCAGCGCGGCGAGGATGAATGTGTAACCTGCTATCGCGCCGATACAGGTGAAGAGGTGTGGGTGAATCGGGTCGAGGCTCGGTTCGAAGACGCTATGGGATTGGGCCCGCGCGCTACGCCAACGTTTGACGAGGGGAAGCTCTACACTCAAGGATGCACCGGTATCCTGCAATGTCTGGATGCTTCGACGGGAAGTATGCTCTGGAAGCGGTCTCTCGTCACGGACGCGGACGTGAGCGTGCCCGGATGGGGCTTGGTGAGTTCACCCCTGCTCGCGGGAGAGTTCGTCATCCAGTTCTCGGGAGGCGGCGAAGGGAAGAGTGTTCTCGCCTACGACCGTGCTTCGGGAGCGGAAGTATGGCGCGGAGGCCACGGCACCTCGGGATACAGTTCGCCGCATGTCGCCCGCATCGGAGGCGTCCCGCAAGTACTGATGGTCGGTAACTGGGGCCTTCAGGCACTCGCGTTGGAGACTGGCGGCCTCTTGTGGGATCACGCTTGGAAGGTTAGCACTAACCCGCGCTGCACCCAGCCGCTTCTGATCGGCAACGACTTGGTCATGCTCGGTACTACAGGCACGATGGGCTCGCGCCTGCTCCGAGTCCACAAGAACGATGCGGCCTGGGAAGTCAACGAGGAATGGGAAACCAATAAGTTCAGGCCCTACTTCAACGATTGCGTCCTGCACAATGGATACGTCTATGGATTCCACGGAGACCGCTTCGCCTGTATCGACGTCAAGACAGGCCAGCGTCAGTGGGCGGGGAAGCGTTACGACGGACAAGTGTTGCTCATAACCGATATGGACATGCTTCTCGTGCTCAGTGAGGCAGGGGAGGTGGCCCTTGTCGATGCAACGCCTGAGGGCTTCATCGAACGTGCGCGCTTCAAGGCCCTCACCGGAAAGACATGGAACCATCCCGTGGTGGCGCACGGGAAGCTGTTTGTCAGGAATGCCGAAGAAGCCGCCTGCTATGAACTGTAGGGCGTGGTTCCCGAAGGCGCCGCACCCAAGGTTCTGCCTGGTCGGCACGTCATCGCCGGAGAAGGCATGTGCTCGGGTCCTCATGGTCGGCGTGCCATAGCCCGAGAAAGCATCTGTTGGGGATACTCCCGGCGAGGGTCGGATTCCAGCCTACAACCTGCGCTCCGTAGCGTGTCGTGTTACCTATTGTCTCACTGCAATCCGCGGAAATTGAAACGATTTAGCCTATAGTATTTCGAGGCACTTGTCCGGTAATCCGAAAGCGTCCATCCCATCCCGGTGGTCGATCTGACTGATTCGATCGACGCTCATCGTGGAGACTGCGGTGGTGCCATCAACTGGCCAACTGCGCAGCCCAGCGGCCAACGGCGCTTGACTCCCGGGGCGTCAGGGCATCACAATATACAGAACGTGTGAAACAGGAGGTCCAGGATATGTCACGCATCGGTCGCCGCCAATTTCTCAAGTCTACTGCCGCCGTCGCCGGCGCTTCATTCATTGGTTGCCAAACGACAACCAAGTCGCCGGCAGTTGTTGGCGCCAATGACCGCCTTCGCATCGCCGTGGCGGGTCTCAATGGTCGAGGCAACAGCCACATCGATGGGTGGCTCAGCCAAGACAACGTGGAGATTGCCTACTTGATCGAGCCCGATCAGCGGGTTCTCGCTCGTGCCATCAAGTCTGTCGAGAAGAAGAGCGAGGGCAGGATGAAGCCCAAGGGCGTCGCGGACGTCCGCAATGCGCTGGACGACAAGAATCTTCACGCCCTTTCGGTCGCCACGCCGAATCATTGGCATTCGCTGATGACGATCTGGGGCGCCCAGGCAGGGAAGCACGTCTACGTCGAAAAACCCATGAGTCACGACATCACCGAAGGTCGCATTGCTGTCGAGGCGCAGAAGAAGTATGGCGTCGTCATCCAGCACGGCACGCAGCGCCGAAGCAGCGCGGGGATCGCCGGCCTTACCAAGGCAATCCACGACGGCAAATACGGCAGGTTGAAGATCTCCTACGGCTACTGCTGCAAACCGCGCGGAAGCATCGGGTTCGAGTTGCCCAAGACCCCTCCGGAGAACCTTGACTGGAGTCTCTGGCGCGGTCCGGCGGAGATCGACGAGTACCATGCCAACTACGTGCATTACGATTGGCATTGGTTCTGGAAGACCGGTAACGGCGACATGAACAACCAGGGCACCCACCAGCTTGACGTTGCCCGCTGGGCCATCGACCCCGACCAAACCCATCCTGTCCGCGCGATGGCGCTCGGCGGCCGCTTCAAGTGGGACGACCAGGGCGAGACCCCGAACACTATGTTCGGCATGGCCGAGTATCCCAATGGCCAGCAGGTCTTCTTCAATGTTCGCAACGTTGACCACGACGGGTACGAACGGCAGGTCGAGAACGAGTACTACTTCGAAGACGGCGGCAAGATCATTCGCGGCAAGTACTATCCCAAGGGCAGCAGCGAAGGTCAGCCGCTCGATATCGAACCCGGCGACGTGACCCCCGGCGGAAACTGGGGAAGCTTCATCGCTGCCTGTCGCGCGGGCGACCCGAGCATGGCCAATGGCGACGTGTACGACGCCCATTACGGCTGTGTGCTCGGCCATCTCATGAACAACTCCTACCGCCTGGGCGACCAGATGCCGTTCAACCAGAAGGCGGGGCAGTTCGGCGACAACCAAGACGCCTACGAGCACTTCGCCAAGCTCCACGACATTATGAGCAAGGGCGTGGGCATTCCCGAAGACGGCAACCACTACACCGTCGGGCCGTGGATTACGTTCGATCCCAAGACCGAACGGTGCACCGGCGACAATGCCAAGGCGGCCAATGCCCTTCTGAAGGACCCGAATCGTCCGGGCTTCGAGATCCCGGCCGCAAGGAAGGTCTAACTCATAGAATCAGTTGACTGAACGCGCTGGGCCGGGTCTTGCACTCGGCCCAGCGCTTTTTTGCCACCGTGCGACGCCAACGACGGACGACCGCAACCTGAGCGAATGGGGTTGCACATCCTATCGAGACAGGGAGGAGCTTCTCGGACATGATTGGATCACTGACGCGATACTTCCCAGTTGGTCTGCTTCTCGTAGCGGGATTCGCCATGCACGGAAACGCGACCGAGTTCCATGTCTCCCCTGCGGGCGACGACGGGAATCCTGGAACGCAGAGCGAACCGTTCAGGACGCTCGAAGCAGCGCGCGACAACCTACGGGCAGCCAAAGGCGACTCCGGGGCGACGGTGTGGCTTGAGGAGGGACGCCATTTCCGTACAAGCACGTTCGAACTCGACGAACGCGATTCAGGAAGCCAAGGGGCGCCGGTTGTATACAAGGCCCGGCAAGGTGCTGAGGCGCTCGTGGACGGCGGCCTGCTGATCCCGTCGGACGCATGCGTGCCCGTGAAAGGCAGGAAGATTCGCAAACGACTTCTTCCGGAAGCACGTAGCGAAGTCTTCCAGATCGACCTCAAGAAGTGCGGCATTGCCGACTACGGCACGCTGGGGCCGCGGGGATTTCGCCGCGCCTACATCCCCGCGCCGCTCGAACTGTTCATCGATGGCAAGGCGCAGATGATCGCCCGCTGGCCCAACAAGGGCGAGGAGCGCATTCAGATGGGGCGTGTCATTGAGCGTGGCAGCAATCCGCGTGTGGGCGACTACAGCTTCAATCCGGGCACGTTCAAGTACAAAACCCCCAGAGCCGAGCGCTGGGCGCACGCCAACGACCTCTACGTCTCCGGAATCTTCTGCTACGGGTACGCCGACGACACGATTCAGGTTGCTCGCATCGACACGGAACAGGGCACCTTCACAACGACCCATCCGCACCTCTACGGGTTCGAGCGCCAGACCTTCACCTCCTGGTACGCACTCAATCTGCTCGAAGAGATCGACGTGCCCGGCGAGTACTACGTGGACACCAGCACGGGGATGCTGTACTTCTACCCTCCGGGCCCCATGGAGGGCGCTCAAATCCAAGTGTCGATGATGAAGGATCCCCTTGTCGCTATTGAGAGGGCCTCGCACGTCCGGTTCGAGAACATCACCTTCGAGAACACGCGCGGTACCGGCTTCTACATGGAGGGCGGTGCCTCGAACACGATCGTCGGATGCACCTTGCGCAACATGGGTGTCGTGGCCGTCCAGATCGGCAAGGGCACCAAGCCGTTCCCTTATGGCAAGCACGACGGCTGCGGGTATCAGGAGTCGGGCGAGCCGGGCGAACCCGTATCGCGCGCGCTGGGCAGTTGGCACGAGCACATCTACCGTTTCACCGCATGGAACCGCGATGGCGGCACGAACAACGGGGTTCAGGACTGCGACATCTACGACATTGGAGCGGGCGGCGTCAGCCTGGGTGGCGGGGATCGTAAGACCCTCACGCCAGCCGGGAACTTCGTGCGAGGCTGCGACATTCACCACGTGAACCGATGGGATCGTACCTACAAAGCCCCCATCAACATCGATGGCGTCGGCAATCACGTTGTGAACAACCACATTCACGACAGCCCGGGCATGGGCATCTACCTGCACGGCAACGACCACGTGATCGCCTTCAACGAGATCGACCATGTGGTGACCGACATGTCCGACCAGGCCGCCATCTACATGGGGCGCGATCCCAGCGAGTCCGGCACCGTCATCCGCCACAACTTCTTCCACGATATCTACAACTACCACAAGGGCGGGCACGGCGTGCAGGCCATCTTCTTCGATGATTGCTGCGTCTTTGGCGCTACCGTGACTGGCAATGTCTTCTACAAGACCGGCAACACGGGCGCGATCAAGTTCAACGGGGGCGGCGCCAGCCCCATCGTGAACAACGTCTTCATAGACTGCCCGCAACCCGTTCAAGGCGCGGGCGACAACACGAAGAGGGTGCGCGAGTTCATGCAGAGTGATATGGGCAAGGACCGCCTTCGCGAGGCCGTCGACATCACCTCGGCTCCCTACGCGACGAAGTACCCCATTGTGACGGCCATCTACACAGGGGAAAGCCCGGTGGAAACGCCCTTTCTTCGGAACTATGTTGGGAAGAGCGACGAGTCCCCGTTTGCCAACCCGGCCGAACTGAACTTCACGTTGAAGGAAGGGGCGAAGGTCGACGAAACGGTCCCCGGTTTCGAGCCCATCCCCTTTGAGCAGATTGGACTGAACCGACCGGCTCTCGGCAGGTAAGAACCATGAGCTGTCCGGCCTCGCTGGCGCCGTTCGCTGACTCCTTTGGTTGGTCTGGTGTATCATTGCCTCGGTTCTGAGATGACCGCTGTCCGGAAGAGCGCAACCAGAATGGACGGATGAACATATGCTAGCCCACGGCGAACTGCTTGAACTCAAACGCTGGAACACACCGACCATCTACAACGGCTGGGAGCAAATTACGCGCCACGATGCCTCGTCGGAGGCCTTCAACCTGGAAGAAACGCGCGACTTTATGCCGCAGATGGGACCGATGGTAGGCTATGCGGTGACGGTGGCGTGCGAACCGAGCAGCAAACGGCACAAACAGGAACTGCCGAACGCGTGGAGCGAATATCGGCGCTATGTAGCCTCCATCCCAGGACCGAAGATCGTCGTCGTGCAGGACCTGGACAAGCCGCGCGCCATCGGGGCCTTCTGGGGCGAAGTGAACAGCAACATCCATCGGGCGCTGGGCTGCGTGGGCACCATCACCGACGGCGCCATCCGGGATCTCGACGAGATGACCAATGCCGGGTTCAAAGCCTTGGCCCGGTGCTTGTGCGTGGGCCACGCCCACAGTTGGCCCGTCCGCTGGGGATGTGATGTCGAGGCCTTTGGCCGAACGATCAAGCCTGGCCAGCTCATTCACGCAGACAAGCACGGGTTTCTCGCCATTCCCGACGAAGACCAAGAAGGGCTGCTGGAAGCAAGCCGTTTCATGGACGGGAACGAATGCCGCAACGTCATTCGAGCGGCGAGGGAGGTAGCTGGTCAATCGGCCGACGACATCCTGTCCGGCATCGATCGTGCCTCTGAAGCGTTCGGCAAGGAGGCGGCGGAACGCTTCGGAAAAGCCGGCGAGTTCTAGGTTCCCCGCTTCAGCGTGTAGATGGTCAATCCCGTCGTGTCGTGCGACGTTCCCGGAAGCGCCAAGCTGACGGCGTATCCGACGACGAAGCAGGTGGTGATTCCCGCGAAGGTGTAGAGGTATCCGTTAACGGAGGTGAACCGCCACAGCGAGAACATCATGACCGCGCCTACAATCGCGCCTGCGAAGGCTCCGGTCGCGTTCGCACGGTTCGTCATGACCCCCAGCACGAACAGCCCGCCCAGCACCCCCATGAAGAGGCCGATGACCTTGATGAACGAGTCGAAGAGCGACTTGATGACGGGATCGATGAAGGTCAAGGCGAATAGTGTTCCCAGGACGCCGAACAAGAACGTCAGCCCCTGAGCCCAACGCAGATAGCCCTTTTCACTCTTGCACACGTTGTAGGGCCGCAGGAAGTCGGTCACCACCGCGGTGGACATGGAATTCATGCTCGTGGACACCGTGGACTGGGCCGCGGCGAATATCCCGGCCACAATGAGTCCTGCCAAACCGATGGGCATTTCGTCCGCGATGAAGAGCGGGAAGATCTGGTCCGTGGTCGCGGTGGGATCGAGCCGGTCAGGGTGGGCATGGTAGAACGCGAAAAGGGCCGCTCCCAACCCGAAGAACAGGAAGGATGCGAACAGCGAGAGGAAGGCGTTGGTCCAGATGGACCGTGCCGCGGTACGCGTGCTTGGCGTTGTCATATACCGCTGTACCACGGCTTGGTCTGCCGTATAGGAACTGATGTTCTGGCCAAAGGAACCCAGTATGACCACCCAAATTGCCATACGCGTGAAACTGTCCGATGCGAAATCGAGATTGACAATGTGGAACTTGCCGTTGGCTGCCGCTGTCGACACAAAACCGCTGAACCCGCCGTCCGCATTCAACACAAGTATGACAAACGCCAGGACTGCGCCGCCGAGAAGCACCACGGTCTGGATCGTGTCGGTCCAGATGACCGCCTCGACCCCGCCCATCGTGCAGTAGATGATGCTCAACACACCCATGATCAGCACGCATTGCGTTGGACTGAGCGGTGTGGCCGCCGCGAGGGCGTATCCGGTCAAGGACATGACAACCGCCATGCGAAAGATGTGGAACAGAGTGAAGCTTCCACTGCCGAAGAGGCGAACCTTTCGGTCAAAGCGTTTTTCGAGATACTCGTAGGCGCTCGTGGCGTCGATGCTTCGGAAGAAGGGCAGTGCAAGGAAGATGGCAATGGGCGCCACACCGAGAATCATGAAGTTCCCTACCATATAGACCCAATCCTGAGCAAAGGCCTTCGACGGCACGCCCGTGTAGGTCAACGAACTGAGCATGGTGGCGAAGATGGAACACCCAGCCGCCCACCAAATCATCTGCTTGCCGCCTCGGAAGTAGTCATCGGTGCTCTGGTTCTTCCGGGCGAAATAGACGCCCACCCCCACCATAGCCAGCAGGTAGGTGAAGAGAACGGTGTAGTTGACGGCGCCGAAGCTCCGCTCGCGAGCGCGCGGATGGACGGCCCAGATCTTGGGAGAACGCACACGCGGCCGGACTTCCCCGCTGGCGATGATGATGCGGTCTCCCCAACGCACCGGTACCGTGGTGACGTGGTTGGCGGGCATCGCACCCGCCGGCGTCCACGTGTTGGTAATCGTGTGATACGCCAGCGATTCCTTGATGAAGCCGGGGTGATCGTCCTTCAGTTCGTTCGCCTTGTCGAAGAGACTGCCGTCGGCCCCGCCGAGCACGAAGACGTGGCTCTGGCCCCACGCGATGCCTGTCCCGGCCATCACACTCCGAGGCGCATCGGCCCGCTGCTTCCACTGGTCAGTGGCCGGCACATACTCCCAAACGTCTTTGAGGAACTCCACATCCTCAGTACCTTGACGGCGGCCACTGATCACGAAGATCCCATCGCTGAAACCGTCGTGTTGTGCCACGGTGAGGTTGAACGCGCGGCTCGGTCCGGGCCACGGCTCAAGCTCCTGCCAGACGAACTGGTCCGGCGTATCCTTCTTGCTAAGGTCCAGCATCCAGAAGTTGGTCATCGCTGTATCGAGGTTGCTGGCGCTCTGGCCTCCCGCAAGATACACACGGTCCTTCGCCAGCGTTGCGCTTCCATAGGCGCAAGCCGTGGGGAGTGGGGGATAGACCGTACGTGTCAGCGTGCCTTTCTCGGCGTCCCAACTCAGCAGAAACACGTCCTGGAATGTATCGGGCCCATTGTTGCCTCCCATGCACAGAACGCCGTCGGGCGTGGATACGGCAGCACCGTACGCCACGGGCTCTGGCAGAGGCTCCGCCTGTGCCCACTCATAGGATTCGCCGTCCTTGG
Organism: bacterium; assembly: GCA_024231375.1. The sequence continues at coordinate 38,276 of JAAEQP010000617.1, forward strand.
TGAGCACATGAACAGCCGCGTGCCAAACCTTGTCCGTTTCCCAAAGAGGCTCATTGGGGAAATTCGCCCCACCGGCTACAATCAGTGCGTCTCCATGCACCCCAACAAAGGGGCCGGCCACACCGGTTGGGTTCGGGAGCGGGGGCATTTCTTCCCACTCAAGCATGTCGGTTTGTGCTGCCGCGGCCAAGGGAAGTAGCAGCGTCGCCAGAAGAAGAGTCATGGCCCTCGAATGATGCAGGTGCTTCATGGCAGAATCCTGTGTTTGGCTAAGCTTGGCTTAAGCCGGGACTTAGGGGTGCGGTACTATGCTTGCGACGGTGACTCTGTGATTCCGATGCCCCTTGGTGAGTAGACCAAAACCCGGCGGAAGATTCAAGCGCCCGGAATGGGCGGCCTTGTGGCGGTGTGCCGAGGCCGTCTTGGAGGATCCGTCGCCAAAGGCCACACTTCCGCCCGAAAGCTCAACAGGCTACACTCAAGCAAGGAAGACTCGGCGAAAGGAGTGTCCAGTGAGGAATGGGATCTGTGTTGTCATGGCACTGCTGGTTCTTGCCGCCTCGAAGGCTGGAGCTGGAGAACAGGTTCAGGTCGGCTTGCAGAAACGATTGCTGGTGGATGACTACGTCATAGCGGAGAAGCAGAACATCACCCGCGCCTTGGGCGCACCCCGGAAGATGGGGGTCGTAATGGAGCCCAGCCCCGATATCCCGACCGACTTCCATCCCGACAAGCCGTACCCGGACTGGCAATCGGAAGTGCCCCATGATTTTGGATATCGCACTACGGTGCTGTGGAACGAGCATCAGAGGAAATTCCAGATGCTGTACCGCGCTTCCGGCGAGGATGTCACCGGGTATGCCGAGTCGGAAGATGGGATCCACTGGACCAAGCCGCTGATTTCAACAGCGCCGAACGGCAAGAGCAATCTCATCACCTACCGCGGAAAGACCAAGAAGACCTTCTATGAAGCCTCTTTCATGATCGACCCGACTGTGCCCTGGGGGCATCTGGAGAAGTACAAGGCCGCCTACAACCCGGGCACTACCATGTGCGCCCTCGCCTACTCCGCCGACGGCATACATTGGCGCGGCTACAACAAAGGAAGAGCAGTAACCGGAAGGGCCGCCGATTTCCACAACCAAATCCTCTGGGACCCCATTGCCCATCGCTACATGCTGTTGACGCG
>JAAEQP010000618.1 GCA_024231375.1 bacterium
CAAATAAACGGTGACTGTCCCTATTTAAATGGCGGATTCACGTTGATGGAGTTGATCGTCGTGATGACGATTCTGGCGCTGATGACGGCGGCGGTGGTGCCGGTGTATCAGGGCTCGCTCTCGTGGACGCAGCGGGATCGGGCGGTGCGGGAATTCGTGGCCATGATGAAGTATGCCCAGGAACGGGCCGTGGCCGATGCCGCTGAATACCGGTTCTACGTGAACCTGGACAAGGGTACCTACTGGATCATGCGGGCCGCGCCTCCCGAGAAGGATGCCGAAGCCGGAGCCGACGAGGTCGAGTTCGTTCCTGTGACGGATGCGGGCGCTACGGGACGCACGCTGCCCGCGACGTTGTCACTGCGCGGTTCCAAGGCCCGGCGCGACCGGGACCGCGATGCTCATTTCGTGGCGTTCTATCCCGGCGGCGCGTGCGACTACGCCACGCTCAAGCTGTCGGGCGACGATTTTGACCGCGTCACCATCGCCACGAAAGGACGTCTCGGTCAGTTCGAGGTGGATGAATCATGACCTCACGGAAGCGCAACAGTGGCTGGATTCTACTCGAGACCATGGTTGCCATGGCCGTGCTCGGGATCGGCATGGTCGCCATGAACCGCGCCCTCGGCGAAGCCCTGGCCACGCGCGCACAGGCGCGCGACTACACCCAGGCCCGGTTCTTTCTCGAGCAGGTCATGTCGGAACTGGAGCTGCAACCGCTCTTCCAGCCCGATTCATTCGAGGAAGGCGATTTCGGCAAGGACCACCCGCGTTTTTCATGGCGGTGGGACGTGGCAGCCGCGGAGCTTCCCAAACCCGATCTCCCTCGAGAATTGCCGCTCGTGTACGAGGACGGGGCCGAAACGCCTGCGCCGGTCCTCGGCAAGCTGACGGTGACGGTGCATTGGACACGACGTGAACGGAAGTACGAAGAGTCTCTCGAAACGCTGGTGCGCGCGGACCGGCTTCTCATCGACGAGGACGATCCCTTTGCCGACGAAGAAACGACATAACGCAGGCTTCACGCTCGCGGAACTGCTCGTGGCGACCACGCTCACCGTGCTCGTCATGGGCGGCGTGTACGTGGCCTTCAGCTCCTCCATCCGCCTGTGGCGTCTGGGCGAAGCCAATCTGCGCACCTACCAGG
>JAAEQP010000619.1 GCA_024231375.1 bacterium
CTCATGGCGCTTCAGCGCCTCCACCCACTGATCGGGACCCTCGAACCCTTCCAGTATGGGACCGCCTAGACGCATTGGATGTCTCCCTAGTTGAGTTGAGCCTCGGCAACGACGCGCGGCAGCGCCACGCGCACCGTATCGCCTACCGATAAATCAATATACTCGAACCGGTCACCAATCCGAAGCACCGACGTGTCCTCTACCTCCACCCGCAAGATACCACCCGGAACGGTGCCGGTCACCCGTGTCTCCGCGCCCGACTCTGCCACAAGGCGCTTGCCGTCGAAGAACCGTGACGAACCCGCTCCTTTCACGGCCCGTGCATACTCGTGAGGAATCGCACTGTTCAATTCGGTCGGCCCGATGATTTCTTTCACCTGACCCACGCCCAAGACGAAGGTGCTCGCCTGCAGGAACACGCGCCGACCTTCCACGCGCAGAACGTGATATCCCGTGGTCCGGCTGTACGCGGGATTGGAGAACACGGCCATCAGTCGCGCCAGCCCGTTGGGTGGAGCTCGGTCCAGCAACACGGACCGGGTCGCGAGGTCCACTTCCACGACATGCGCCTCGAATGCTGCCGGTCCCTCGTCAACCACCTTTCCTCCACACGCGAGCTTCGCACAGCCCAGCGTCTCGACGGCCTTCAACCGGGAACCGTCCCCGGTGAGGTAGGCGAAATCGCCCTCGAACTCGACATGGCCATACCGGGACACGGCGTCGCACGGTCCGGAAAGTATGAGGTCGATCGCTCCATCCACCCGGACCACCTCCACGGCTGCATCGTCGAGGCGCTTCATCTCGGCGAGCCGGCGCGTGCATGCGGCATCCTCTTCCGTCGCTTCGCCGAAGGACACGGCCGCCAGCCCGAGGAAGAATGCCGCGCCGTCTTCAACCCGAATCGTCAACGTATGGTCGCCTGCCGTCGTATTCACCTCACCAATCACGAACGGCCTCGGCGCTTGCACGCCGTCACTGAACAAGCTGAGCGGTTCGCCGACCGGTTTGCCATCCCATTCCACTTGCATCGTGCCGTAGCTCGGGGCGGTGACGCAATGCAGGACCAGTGGGTTGGATTGTCCCTCGCTGAGCGTCAACCGGAACGACATGCTGTCTCCGGCCTTGGTTCCCTTGAGGACCATCGAGCCTAGCGTGGTGAGGGGCTTCACCTCCGCCGTGTTGTCGCATATCCGTGCCAACAGGGCGTTGCAGTCGAACGCGTACTGGAAGGCGTTGACCACGTACGGCTCATACACCGCCAGGAACGTGCTCGCCAGCGGGGCATCGCCCTCCGATTCCCTGCGCGCAATGACGTAGCTCGAAAGCGGGTACGTGGGGTACAACCCCGGCGCCGTCACGAAGATGGCTTCATCCACGGACGACGCGACGTGCATGCGAAACCGCGTCGGCACAGTCCCCGCAATCGCCCATTCGCCACCCCACACCGGTTCCGGCTCGCCCGCCTTCACATTGAAGAAGAATCCGTAGCCGTTGCCGGGCGGCGGATTCCAATAGGGTTTCTGCGGGTATCCCTTGATATCGGCATCGTTGCCGATCTGTTGGCCCCAGTCGCGGCCTTCCGCCAAACTCCCGGGTCGTTTCTCAATACTCGTCACACCAAAGGGGGAGAGTTCGGTTCCGATGCTGCCGAAGCCGTAATCATGCTGCTGGCCACCGCGCACACGGAACACATCCACCAGATAGCCCGCTTCCGTGAGCGCTATCGTCCGCCGATAC
>JAAEQP010000620.1 GCA_024231375.1 bacterium
CGGTCCTCCGCGGCCACGGCCACGCGGGAGCGTGGCCCCACCAGAAGCCGCATATCGGGGTGATGACCACAAGAATCACGCAGCCGAGGAGTTAGTAGGCCTTCCTCTTGTGGTCCTTACCCAAACTGGGGATAACTAAGGCGGACTACGATCATCCGCAGATTGCCGCAGATTGAATAGAGCGAACTCTTAGACTGCGTAGGATTGGATGGGTGGCTGTTCTTGTAGACGCGGCGTCCTCCAGGCGCGGACAAGTCTTACCGCGTTCAGGGATGTGGAAATCGGGACAGTCCCGTCTCACTTCGTTCGCCTTTCGCGGCACAAGCGCCGCTGCCGGTCTGACTTGGTACAGTCCCTGATTTCCTTTGTCCCCACTTGACTGGCAGGGGCAGGGGCTACAAAATGGGCGACGGTGCAATTCCGGTGGATAATGACGGGTCCTTTACGGAGGTTCGATTCATGCTGCGTCTTCTCTCGTTCTTGCTGGTGGTTCCCATGGCGGTGTCGGCAGCGGAAGCCACAGCGCCGCTACATACCCTGGACGCTACGACGGGAATCTCGCAGAGCTTCACCCGCGATGACACGCGGCGGCTGGAAGTGGTGCGCGGCGAAGGGGAAACAACGGATGGCCAGGGCGCGGTCCTGTTTGGCGGGCACGCGGGGACGGGCGAGGGCAGCAAGTATTTCGGCATCGTGGTTCCCCTGGGCGGCACTCACGATCTGCGCGAGCAGGCGGTGACCTTTGATGCGCGGACCCCGGCGCCCGAGGCCACGAAGGCCTTCTATGTTCGGTTCTACAACAAGGGCGAAGGGAAACCCGCCTGGAGCTTCAGTTCGTGGGGCAGGCCGCTCAAGGAGGCATGGCGCAGCTTTGCCGTCCAGCGCGGTCTGTGCGTGGATGGCCTGGCGTGGGAGAAAAGCGTGGTCGAGGACCGCGTGGCCGACAGGATCGACCGGGTGGAGTTCATTATCGGCACCCGCGAGGATGATGTCGATGTGTCGGCCGTGGTGGATAACCTGCGCGTCGCGCCCCGCAAGCCGGGGGTTGATGATCTGGCGGCGCCCAAGGCCCTCGTGCGCGACACGGCGGTCGTGGTGGACGGCAAGGCCGCCGCGATTGTGTTGCATCCCGATTCGGAGGAAGGGCGAGCGGCGGCGGCGGGCATCGTGGCGATGGTCCACGAGAAGACCGGCGTGCGTATTCCCAGCCGCGTCGGTACGGAGCAGGACCGTCAGTCTGGCCAGACGGCTTTCCTTGTCGGCAACGTGACCACCAATCCCGCCATGCTGCTGGTCTACGCCCGCTTCATGACACCCGTCGATGCGATCTGTCCGGGCACCGCCGGGGCGCTCGTACACACGGTTTTCGATCCCTTCGGCAAAGGCGTGAACGCAGTCGTCGTCGGCGCGTCGGACGCCGAGGGCCTGGGCAAGGCCGTGGACCTTCTGCGCGATGCCGTGGCGAGTCAGCCTGTGGGCAATGCCCTGGTTCTGCCGCGCCTGTTCGAGCGGGCTTACGGGGAAGACTTTCTGAGCAAGTATGGCTGGGCCGACGATGCACCCGCCGCCGACCGCCTCGAGAAGGGACTTGCCATTGGCCAGAGGGCCTTGGACCAGGGCGCGCACACCTCCGTGGCGGGCGTCCTGGGCAAGGTGGCGGCCCGCTATCGGCTGACCGGCCACAGCGTCGAGGCCAAGCTCTTCGTGAAGCTCTGGGAGATGTATGAGAAGAGCGCCGTGGCCGACCCGCGCAAGTTCGGGGGGCCCTGGGGCTTTGACAGCGATTTCAGTTCGAGCGTGGTCGTGCCCGGCTGGCGCGTCATCGAACACGATCCGGCTCTGACCGATGAAGAACGCTTGGCAACCACGAAAGCCATGGGGCGTTGGCTTCGGGAAGCGGTGATTCCGAGTTGCGTGGGGGCCGTGGGCAGCGCCCACGTGCCTCACAATCACCAGACCTTCCCGGCTCTGGGCGCATTGTTTGCCGGACTCTACTACACGGAAGGCTTCGATGTGGCTGAGGGCGAACTCTGGCTTCGTGTGGCGGACGCCGTGTTCAAGCGGCAGGCCACCTACTACAAGCCCCATGAAGACTGCAATGGCTACCAGTGGCTTACCCACGGCCATCTCATGCGCTACACGGTGGCGCGCCCCGATTTCACGCTTTACGAGAATGGAAACGGCCAGCGCATCATCGATTACTGTATCGGCGTCATGGACAACCTCGGCATCCAGGTCCCCTACGGCGACACGGGTTCCTGGCAGTGCTGGGATTCCGAGACGATCTGTCTGGATATCTTCGCATTCGCCGTCGATGACCCCGCCGCGGCCTGGGCCGCCAATCTCAAGCACGGCCTCAGAAAGACGAAGGCGCTCCATGGATTCCAGCGTCCCGAACCCGGCGAAAAGCCCACCAAATACGACGGCGTCAAGGTCTGGCCCCTCGAGCCCCAGTACCACGAGTCTCACGGCGCGGAGGGGCGGCCCGCACTGGAGCTCTGCTTCGACAAGATCTCCTTCCGCGAACGCATGGCCCCCGAAGCCGCCTACCTGCTGCTGGACGGACTCAGCAACGGTGGCCATATGCACTACGACGGCAACAGCATTCCCCGCATCACCCAGTTCAACCGAATCTGGCTGGCGGATAATGACTACTACAAGAGCGCCGTCAAGTATCACAACTCCGTTATGGTGCTGCGCGATGGCCAATCGGCTCCCATCCCGGCGTACATCGAGTTGCTGGACGCTGGGAAAACGCCGGAATACGGTTTCAGCCGCACGCGCGCGAATGACTACGCAGGCACGGACTGGGAGCGCACGGTGGTCTGGCTCAAAGCCCAGCAGGCTTTCGTGGTGCTGGACAAGTTGACGGCCCAGACGAGTGACGAGTACCAACTGCGCGCCCTCTGGCACGGCATTGGCGAGGCGGCGCTGAGCGAAGAGGGGATGTTCCTCGAACAGAACGGGCCGAGCATGTGGATTCAGGTGGCGGCGGGACCTGAACTGCGCCTGTACAACGACGCGGCCCTGGGCAAGAACTGGGGCGGCTACGTTCACGCCAAGCCGGTGGTGCGGTCGCTGAGCGCCATTGCCACCGTCCGTCTGGAGGAAGGCGAGTCGTACTTGTTCGCCACGGTCTTCCACGGCCGCGATACGGGAACGGAAGCGCCGTGGGCGATTGGCCACGCAGCCGACGGCGAGGGGATTGTACTCACCACCGATGACGGCCCTGTGGCGGTCGGCCTCGCTCCCTTCTCCATGGTCTTTGGCGATGCCGCCACGAAGATCGCGACAGACACACCTCGGCCCAACCTGAGCCTCGGCGGCACCGCGCCATCACACGCGAGCCTGTGGCAGACGGCGCTCCCGAAAGCTAAGATCACATGCCTGAGCGCGGCTCGGTTGGACGAACCGGGCAGCGCCCGCGTGCTCCTTGCCGCTACGGCGGCCGGGCCGCTCTACGCTGTCAATGCGGCGGGGGACATCCGTTGGACCGTCGATTTGAAGACCCAACTCAATGACCTCGCGACTGAAGACTTGAATGGTGACGGCATCGACGAAATCGTGGTGGCCCGCCAGGATCACCACGTCACCGTGCTCGACGCGGTGGGCAAGGAACTGTGGAGCCGAAAGATTGAGTACTACCGGCGGCCACCCTACGTGAATGTAGCGCGTACGGGTGATTTGGACGGGGACGGCACGCCTGAAGTCATCATCGGCGGCGAAAACTGGCGCTTTTACGCCTACAAAGCCGACGGTACGGAGTTGTGGAACTACGAGAGCGTTCATCCGTCGCGCTCTGGCGCGGTGGCTGACCTGGACGGCGATGGCAGGGCGGAGGTCCTCTGTGGCACCCACTATTACTACATGAGCGCCCTGAATCCAGACGGCACGCGGCGGTGGAAGAACAACTTCGGCCCCATCTGCTACGACCTCACGACCGGTTCCTTCGACGGCAACGCCACCCGGGGCGTGGTCTGCGGCGGCGGCGGCGGGTACGTCCACTATCTCGGCCACGACGGCACGGTTCGCATGAAGTACAACACCGGCGACGAGGTCAAACAAGTTCTCGCTTTCGACCTCGACAGCGACGGGAAAGACGAGGTCATCGCCGGGTCGCTGAGTCACAGCGTGTACTGTTTCGGTGCCGACGCCCAACGCCGTTGGCGCGTGGACTTGGGTGCACCCATCACAGCCTTGGCGGCCACCTCGGAAGGCGGGAAAGGCCTTGTGCTGGCGGCCACGGCGATGGGTCTACTCGTGACCCTCGACCACAAGGGACAGATTCTCGCATCCACCAAGGTCGACGCGGAGATTGTCCACCTCGCCGTTCTGCCCGGACACGTCGTGGCCGGGACGGCGAAGGGAGAGCTGTTGGCCTGGAAGCCGCTGCCCTGACAGTACGGGTTACACGTCCGATGCTCTGGAATCCCGAAGGGATTCAGGATAGTAGCCGGGTGCAAATCC
>JAAEQP010000621.1 GCA_024231375.1 bacterium
CCGCTCACCGTCAACGGATGGGCAGCGGAACAACCCGACGAAGTCTACGACCCGAACGGTTTGTTCGACTACATCAACGGCGCGGCCGAAATCTACCGGGCCTTTGGGGTGCAACGGGTATTGGCGCGCACCTACGAGAAACCCGGCGCCGCCGAGATTCTGGTCGACGTGTACGACATGGGATCCCCGGAAGGCGCGTATGCCGCGTACCACCATGATCTCCGCGAAGGCCGGAACGTGGGAATCGGCGCCGAGTCGGAGTATGTGGACGGTTCGCTCGCTTTCTGGAAGGGCCGCTACTTCGTGTCCATCATCCCCTTCGAAGGCACCGACGAATCGCGTGCCGCGGCCATGTCTATCGGTCGTCACATCGAATCGACCATTCCCCGCCGGGGATCGCCCCCCCGTATTGTGAAACTCTTGCCTCCACGCAACCTCGTGGCGTCGCGGGTATCCATGTTCCGCGACCAAGCCACGCTGAACAGCCATTTCTACCTCGAAGACAACCTGTTCCGGCTCGGACCCGACACCGAAGGCGTCATCGCGCGCTACAAACCCGAAAACGTGCCGTCCGACTCGCTCATCACGCTGATGATCGTCCAGTACCCCACGGCCGGTGAAGCCCGGCTCGCCCACGTCGACGTCCTGGCTAGCTGCGTGCCCAACGCGTCGGCCGACAACACCGCGCAGATGGAAGACGGCACGTGGTCCGGGGCGTGGCTCCAGGGCAACCGCATTGTGGCTGTCTTCGGTGCGCCCACCAAAGCCGAGGCCGTCCTGCTGCTGAATCAGGTATAGGCGACGCCGCACGGGATGAAGATGGAGCGGTGCTCGCACGTAGCCGAGCCCACAGCGAGGTACCCTTTCGACATTGCCCCATGCTTCCCGTGAACCACGGGCCTCCTGATACGTAGTCAAGGGTGGGAGGATGAACAAATGCGAAGGAAGTTGGTCGTCTCAGCCAACCTCGTGATCGTGGGCGCTTTCGTTGCGGCGGGGGCGTGGCTGGTCCATCGACACCGTCAGAATCCCCCTGCTCCACAGTACTCCGCTGGGTCGTATTCGCGCGCCGCCGCGAGCAGGTTGTCAGACCGCGAACTACTCGAGGCGGTCGCGACGAGCGACGCTCCTTGGGACCTGGAAGAACTCAAAGCCCGGGGCGGCACATACTCCGCCACGAAGCTGGACGAGATCGCGGACATGGTTGTTGAACTGACGTTCACTCTGGACGAGGACGACTACCAGGTCAGCCGGTTGCTAAATGTGGTGCCGACGTTTCTCCCACAGCCTCTCGCGGGGCAGACCGTCAAGCGGGCCTACAAGAAACGGCAGGATGCCGCCGACTTGCTTGAGAAGTACGTCAAATCCCAGCAATCGCCCGACGGATCTCACACACCGGAGGACGCCGAACGTCTCTACAGGATCTACGTTGACCTGAGTGCCCAGACGAAGTACCCCCAGGTGCCCAATAGAAGCCACGGCTTTGTGACGACACGGGAGATGCTCAAATCCTGGGCTCTTGACGGCTTGGCCCATTGCGGCGCGCCCGGTCTCGAGAAGCTGCGCAAACTGGACCAGTCCGGGCGCGTACTCGCGCTTGCCCTCTTGCGAACCGGCAGACCGGAAGACATCGAGGACTTGCACACCCTGTGTCGGCAGCCTCATGCGGAGGAAGACCGACTGGCCTATCTGTGCGCCTTGGCCAAGGTCGAGCCGGGTCGGCGAACCGAGCCAATGTGCGATACACTGCGCGAAGGTCTGACACCGTTCTTTGGCGACGACGACCCTCTGGTCCGTAATTCGGCCGTCTTCGCGGCGGCGGATATCAAGGACGCCTACTTCCTGCCCATACTCGAGGAACTCGCGGCTGGAGACCCGTATCACAGAACGGACCGACGGGGGTACAACACGGGCACGGTCGATGCGCAGCAGACGTATGAGAGGTACACGGTGCGCGAGGTTGCGGCCAGCGCCGTCGAGACCATCAGAATGCTTGACCCAGATCACCGCGCCATGCGCGAAGCGGAAGAAGCACGTCGTCGGCGTCTGAGCGAGATCCGACCATTAGAGCTCAATGCAATCTCGTTGCGGCGCGATGAGATGAACGCCTTGCACGATTCGCGGCCCGACCCGGGCACAGAGAACGCGTCCGCAGCCGTCCGCGACTCCTGGCAGGTCCGGTTTTCCGACCTTGCCGAGCAGCGCAATGAGACGCTGAACAGGCTGGCCGACTTGCGAGACGAACGCGCCCAGGTGCTCAAGGAAGAAGATCTGGATTGGCGGACGACGGACTTCGAGTTACTCAGGGCAGTTGCAGACGGCAATGAACGGGCTACTGACATCCTCGGGAAACGTTGTGCATTGTACTCGGAAGAGTGGCTCGAAGAGCTTTCCCTGATGTCACTGGACGTCGAGGAACGGAACGAAGGCCGATCGTCGCAACGCCTCGCTACGGCTGTGGAAGCTCTTCTGCCGGTGCGCATCCGCGGTCCTGTGGCCGAATACCGGGCGGCCCGTGACGGGGACTTCGCGGCAAAGATGCGGTTCGCGAAACGAGTCAAGGCCGGCATGACTACCGGCCGCCTGATGGTCACCTTGCTCTGCAGGCTCTATCTTCAGATCGGGGAACCCACGGCGCCCGACGCCTCCGCCCTCGCCAAGGGCCTCCGAGAGGCTACTTCGATTCATGGACAGCAAGCACTCTTCCTGGCTCCGAGTTTCCTGGCCCCGTCGAGGACCGAAATCCGTAAGCGGCAAGGCTTCGCGCTTGACAGTGAGGATGCAGAGCAACTGGAGCGGCTGCAGGAATACCAGGAGCTACGCGAGAAGGTTTGTCAGATTGACTACGAGTTGGCCGACGTAGGTGGGCGCGATTGGGTCGTCCCATTCATCAGCGCCCAACGAGCCGAGGCGAGAGACCGGATGGACACGCTGTGGGGCGAACTCCGACGTGCAGCTTCCAGTCCGGCGCAGTGAGTCTCGTGTCGCACGAGCCGGCGAATGCAGTGCATGCCTCCTACCTACCGCCGAACCAGGCCTCCGTCTTCAGACACACCCGCACCAACATCAACATCACCGGCACTTCGATGAGCACTCCCACCACCGTGGCCAATGCCGCGCCGCTGGACAGGCCGAACAGCATGGTGGAGGTGGCGATGGCGACTTCGAAGTGGTTGGACGCGCCGATCATGGCGCTGGGCGCTGCGTCGGCGTAGGAGAGTTTGAGCAGCTTCGCCGCCCCGTATCCCAATGCGAAAATCAGGCAGGTCTGGATGAACAAGGGTACGGCGATCCACAGGATAGTGAGCGGATTTTTCAGAATCCCGTCGCCTTTGAACGAGAACAACAGCACCAGCGTGATGAGAAGGGCCACAATCGTCACCGGGGTCAGCACGTGCAGGAACTTCTCACGGAACCATGCTTCGCCTTTCGCCTGGATGATGGCGCGCCTCGACACGTACCCGGCCACCAAGGGAAGCGCCACGTAGATCCCGATGGACAACAGCAGCGCCTGCCACGGTACGGGCAGTTTGCCAACGCCCAGCAGGAACCCGCCCAGGACACCGTAGAGCACCAACATGGTGAGCGAGTTGATGGCCACCATGACGAGGGTATGGCCGTCGTTGCCTTTCGCGAGATATCCCCATACCAGCACCATGGCCGTACACGGCGCGACGCCCAGGAGAATGCAGCCGGCAAGATAGCTACGCCAGAGCGGAACCTGGAGCATCTTCACGCCTGCCTCGACAACGACCGTGCCCGCACCGTAGGTAGCGCCTTCGGGCAGGTCCAGGCCGAAGGGCATCTTCACCAAGTCGACGGCGTCGGCCCCGATGAACCCACGAAAGAGCACGCCCAGGAACAGGGCGGCAATGGCGTACATGGTGAAGGGCTTGATGGCCCAGTTCACAACGAGGGTGAGTCCAACGGGTTTGAGACTCTTCCCGGCTTTGACGACTTCGGCGAAATCGATCTTCACCATGATGGGATACATCATGAAGAACAGACAGATCGCGATGGGGATCGACACGACTGGCGCGTCGTTCACGGAAATGGCCAGGCCATCCAGATACCTGGCGATGCCGGGGGCGAATCTGCCCAACACGATGCCGCCCACGATACAGAGGAACACCCATAGGGTGAGGTAGCGCTCAAAGATGCTCATTGCGCTCTTGGTGCCGCGTTCGTCCGCTCCCGCTTTCATTGCATCTCCCATTTACGCGCAACAGCAACCCGTACAAGGCTTGAGAGCGCTTACGTTAAGGCTTGTGACGTAATCGGCGGCCGTTCGTCCCTCCGGCAAGGCCTCGGCGATTCGCCGGTAGAGCGGGTCGTTCGATGCCGCCATGGACTCAATGTAGCCCGGCTTCGTCTCAAGCACCACATCCGTCAATCCGGCGTCGGCCGCCATCCGTTCCGTATCCTCTACCAGCACCGCCCCGGCCACGCACCCGATCAGCGCTTCCACTTGCCCGGCAATGGCCTCAGGCAATGGACGCAGGAGCGCCAAGTCCGACACGGCAACCCGGCCGCCCGGCTTCAGCACGCGGGCGATCTCGTCCCAAACCTGTTGCTTGTCCGGCGACAGGTTGATGACGCAATTCGAGATGACGACGTCGGCGGAGTTGTCCGCCAGAGGCAGGTGCTCGATCTCGCCCAACCGAAATTCCACATTGTCGAACCCCGTCCGCTCACGGTAGGCAGCCGCGTTCCGGCGTGCCTTGCTCACCATCTCCGGCGTCATGTCCACGCCGATGGCACGACCGCCCGGTCCCACCTTCCGTCCAGCGATGAAAATGTCGAATCCGCCGCCGCTGCCAAGATCGACAATCACGTCGCCCTCGCTCAGTGAGGCGAGCGCAACAGGGTTGCCGCAGGAGAGCCCCATGTTGGCGCCGTCCGGCAACTCGGCGAGTTCCTGGGCGTCGTACCCGATGGATTGGGCGAGCTGTGCGGAATCATCCTGCGTGCCGGGCCCGCAACAAGATGCCTTTTCGCCACAACACGACCCTCCACTCTCAGCAATGGCCGCGTACCCTTCCCGGACCTTCTCACGAATGGTGTCTTTGTCATTCATCGCGCCATATCCCTCTTGAGCACCTCCGGCAATCGCACTCGGTTCCCTCGGTCCTCGTTCTTTCGCTCAAGCCGCGCCGCGATGGTCTAGGGCGCCACGTAGATCATCCACAGTCCGCCGAGAATCACCAGTACGCCGCATACACGTTTCAACAGCGTCGCGCCTTTGGATTCCTCGTTCCAGTTGAGGTAACGCTGCACCACCTCGGTGAAGGTGCCCGCGAAGACGATGACCGAGCAGTGACCCACGCCGTACATGAAGAGCAGGAACACGCCATAGCTGAGGTTGGCGGCAGCGAGCTTGAACGTCACGCCGAGCATAGGCGCCATGTAGGCGAAGGTACACGGACCGAGGGCGACGCCAAACACCAATCCCAGGATGAAGGCCGCCAACGCGCCCTTGCGTTTCATGCCCACTTGAGCGGGCCCCGACCACGGCATAGGAATCACGTCCAAGAGGTGGAGGCCCACCAGGAAGAATATGGCGGCGACGAAGTAGTTGCCGTACCGGCCCACGTCGCCCATCATGCGGCCCGCCGCGGCCGTGACGAGACCGATCAATCCAATCGTGATCAGAATTCCCACCGAGAACAGGAGCGAGATGAAGAAGGCGCGGCGCGTGGTGGTGCGCCCCTGGCTGTCAATGAACCCCACGATGAGTGGGATGCTCGCCAGATGGCAGGGGCTCAGCACGATGCTAAGCACACCCCACGCGAGCGAGGCCGCGACAGCCACAAAGGCGCTGCCTTCAACCGCCCGTGTCAGCGTGGTGAACAACTCTTGCATCATCGCGTCCTCACGGGTACGTCACCCCTCGTTCGATGATTCGTCCGTCGACGACGCGGCGAACTCGACGCCCAGTTCCTTCCATTTCGCCAGGATATCTTCCTTGGCCATGAAGCCTGTGTGACGAAACAGCTCCGTGCCCGAGGCGTCGAAGAAGATCTGGGTCGGAATCATCTGGATTCCGTACTCCTCGCCGGCTGCCTTGTTCTTCCACACATCGATGAATTCGACATCGAACCTGCCAGCATATTCTTCCTTCAGTTCGTCGAGGATGGGCGCCATCATCTTGCACGGAACGCACTTGTCCGCGCCCAGGTCCACCAGCTTCGGGATTCCCGCGACCACTTCGGCTGATGGTGCGGCGGCTGTCGGCGCCGGAGGAGTCCCGGCCTCGGCGGACGTCACCGGCGTGGCATCTGTTTCCGGCGGGGTCGCAGTCGTGTCCGAGTCGCCCTGGCGCGCTTTCAGCATCAGCGTTCCTGCGATTGCGCCCGCCAGCGCCAGCACGATCAGAATCTTGGGCAGGGTCTTCATGACGCCAACTTCGCGACGATCTCGGCCATGCGGCGCCCCAGATCCTTGCCGTATCCGATGCCTTTCTCGTCGCCCTCAATGCTGCTGCTCTGGCTCTGGAACATAGCGCCGATACGTGCAGACGGTTTGGCCGTGCCAACGACAAGCATTTCCTGGCTCGTAAGCGCCGCCTTGATGGACTGGACCGTCAACTCTTGGCCGCCACTCTGTGACCCACCGACCGCAACAACGCCCGCCACCTTGTTGCTCAGCACGAACCCGCTCTTGCGGAACACGATGCACCGGTCAAGAAAGGCCTTGCACAAGGCCGACATGTTGCTGAAGTACACCGGCGAACCCACGATGATGCCGGCCACGTCCGCCGCGCCCAGTTTCTCCGCCACCGCCGGGAAATCGTCCTTCTCGCCTTCTTTGAGTGGCTGCCCGGCCGCAAGCTGTGCGGGAATACTGAGGTCGGCCAATTCAATCAGTTCCGTCTGCATCTCGGCGTTCTGTTCTTTGACCGCATCCAGGCACACCTGCAAGGCCGCCGACGTGGTCATGCCCTTGCGGGGGCTGCAGTTCACGGCGATGATTCGACGCGCAGGCGCCGCGTCCTGCGCCGCCGCATTTACGCCCAACGCGCCCACGGCCGCCGCCGCGCAAGCCGTACCGATGAGGTCTCTGCGTCCGATTCGTTCCGACATGTCTCATCTCCCTGGGTGTTTACGGGCGCCTTCCGCGCCCCCTACCGCAGTACCACCATCCATGACGTCCGGACCGTCGTCGCGTGGGTCCGCCGCATGGCTTCCTTGCTACCCCGCCAACAGAGCCGCGCCCTTGGCTGCCGCCGCCTTCACGTTCTCGTCGGTGGGCGGCGTCTTGCCCTTCTCCATGCCAATATCCTGAAGCCGAAGATGGGCGAAACCGGCGATCCCGCCGTCCGTCAGGATAATGCGGGCGCAATCCTTGTCGCACCCGTCGATGGCAAGCACCTCGGGAGCACCCAGCGCCTTCTCCACGATGTCCGGTATAGCGGCTCCGATGGCCGCCGTGCAACACATGGACGCCTTCTTCTCGCGGGCCAATGTACGGGCGGCCTGGTCCGCCACCGCGCCCACATCCGCTGCGCCCGAACACGCGAACACCATGTTGTACTTGATTGCTCCGCAACTGCATTCGCTCTTCTGAGCCATGACATCCATCCTCCGGGGCAGCCCCTATTCGAGCATTCCCTTGATCTCGGCCACCGACGGTACCTTGCCCGACACCTTCACCTCGCCATCCACGGCAAAGGCTGGTGTCATCATGACGCCAAAGGCCATGATTTTGTCAATCTCTTTCACCTTCTCCAATTCGTATTCGATGCCCGCTTCCTTGGCAGCGGCCTCAACGGCCTCCGCCAGTTGCTGACATTTCGGGCATCCGGTCCCGAGTACTTGCAGCTTCTTCATCTCTATTCCTCCGCCACTTGTTCATCATCAGCCAGAAACCGTCCATCAGCCGTTGTGCGGTCGGTCCGTTTCGCGTCGAGCCACCCGCACCGCTCAACCTGAAACGCGTCGAACATCGGCGCGTAGGGTTTGAGGTCCAACAAGGGAGTCCCATCCAACATGTCTGCTCCGGCGACACGCAGGAACCGCCCTTCCACGGACAGCAGACGGACGGACGACATGCCGATGGGATTGGGCCGGCACGGCGCGCGCGTGGCGAACAGTCCACGCTCCCGGGTGTCGCGGAACGGCGTCACGCGCATGCGCGCCTCAGGCGCCTGGTGAAACCAGTAGATCAGCCAGACTCGCTCGAATCCGGCCAAGTCCGCCAACCCCGCCGCGTACGGCTCCCACACCTCCACCTCGGCCTCGTGGGCATCGGCATAGGCCGCCTGGATGGGCGTGCCCTGAGGAGTAGAGAACTCGGTGCGGATCTCTCCGATGGGCCGGACGTTCATGGTCATGTCGCGTGCGTTCTCGATTGAGTTCATGTGATTGCCCCAAACAGTATGCCACTCAGCGTCGCCATGATGATGACCAACACCACGAACACCACGGTCTTCTTCGTGCCGAGCACGGATCGAATCACCAGCATGTTCGGCAAGCTCAATGCGGGACCCGCCAGCAGCAGGGCCAGCGCGGGTCCTTTCCCCATGCCGTTTCCAATCAATCCCTGGAGAATTGGCACCTCGGTCAGCGTGGCGAAGTACATGAATGCGCCCACGACGGACGCGAACAGGTTCGCCCACACGGAGTTGCCGCCCACCAGCGCAGCCACCCAACGCGAGGGGATGAGGCCTTCCTCGCCGGGACGTCCCAACAGCAGACCCGCCGCCAACACGCCGAAGAACAGCAACGGCAGAATCTGCTTGGCGAAGGTCCAGGAAGACGCGAACCACGACCGCATCTCGTCGTCTTCGGTGTTGGCCATGATAGACAGGCCCAGCACGCCCAGCGCGAAGGGCAGGAGCGGCTGGTGCGGCACGAGGATTGCGCCCGCTCCGGTGAGAAAGGCGATAGCCACGACCTTCCACCAACGTACGTTGAACCACGCGACAAGGCTTGCACCCAGGCCCACGGCCGCAACGCCCGTGAACGCCCATTTCCATGCATAGATGGCGTGCCACAGTCCTACGGTCTGTTCCGGCTTGCCCCAGTTCGCGAATACGAGGACGGCGACCATGGAAGCGAAGTAGAGTCCGTTTTGCCAAAGGGGTCGGTCCACGTCGGCGTCGGGCATGACGGCGGCGTTGGCCTTCTCCTGCTCCTCCTTTCGAAAGATGAGGTGCATGAGAAGTCCAATGACCACGCTGAAGGCGATGGCGCCGACGGCGCGCGCAATGCCCATCTGCAGACCCAGTACGCGGGCCGTGAGGATAATGGCAAGTACGTTGATGGCGGGACCGGAGTACAAGAAGGCGGTGGCCGGACCCAGTCCGGCCCCCATCCGGTAGATTCCCGCGAATAGCGGCAGCACAGTGCAGGAGCAGACGGCCAG
>JAAEQP010000622.1 GCA_024231375.1 bacterium
CGAAGGATTTCTCGAAGGTGTCGGTGGCTTTGCGCAGGCGGTCCCAGCATTTGGCCTGGTGTTCGACCATGGGATTTAGCTTGCGGGGGCGGGGGGTCGCGGGCGCGACAGGTTCAGGGTCGTTGGCCTTGGGTTCAGGTGCAGGTTCCTCGACGACTATGCCGTCTTGGGTGATGGCGCCTTGCATTTCGCGGGACACCATGGCTTGGGTCAGGACGTCAATCACGCGGAGTTCGAGAATGGGCGTGAGTTGGACGTTTTGTTGTTGGAAGGTGCGTTCGATGCCGATGGCGGCACGGATGAGGTATTCGCGGGTTTCGAGGGAGATGCCGCAGGATTCCTGGTCGAGGTGGAACCATGCGATGACGCGGTCGGTGAGTAGGGATTCGGGCTTCTTCTTCGTGGCCATGGTGCGATCTCCTCTATTAGATTGGATCGGGATGTTGTCTGTTTTTGGGAGAGGCTTTCAGCTTTCTGCTGTCAGCTTTCGGCTAAGAAGGGAAGGATGCCGGAATCGGTCGGATCGGACTGATCGGAGCGATGGAGAGGGATGTTAACCACGGATTTCACGGATGACACTGATGGGGAATAGGAAGACAGACCCTCTTCTTCCTACCAATCCATGCGGATTCTCTCCGCCTTGATTCCGCCCGTCGAATCGCGCACCATCGTAGCGAATCCAAGGGGGTGTGCAGTGATTCGGAATTGGATTGGTTCTTGTCTGGTATTGGCCGCGGCCACGGGGTTGTGTGGATGTGTGCGTTCTGCGACACCGCAACTCGCTCAGGAGAATCGCCAACCGGAGGGGAATCTCGTCCTCTACGTGTCCAACCAGAGCTTCGACAAGCCAAAGGTTGATATCTCAATCACAATCGACGGGAATCGGATTATAGCCGACACTTTTCGCGTTAAGGATCAGCATTGTTGGGAGGAGTACTCGCTGAACCTGCCTGCGGGCAGCCATCGCTTGAAAGCCCAGGTGGATGATGGCGCCTATGAACTCGAAACGGAGTTCGACACAGAAGGGAAACACTGGGCGGTTGTCTCCTTCTGGTTCAAAGAGGGCAAAAAGGGAAAGACTTCCTATCCTCCAAGGATCACCTTCGAGATTTCCGACACACCGGTCATGTTCCTCTGACCCGCCTTGATTCCGCCCGCCGAATCGCGCACCATCGTATCGAAACCAAGGGGGTGTGCGATGATTCGGAATTGGGTTGGTTCTTGTCTGGTGTTGGCCGCGTGTTGCGGTCTCTGGGGGTGTGCCGGGATGCGGGAAGGTGCGCCGCCCGACACAGCATTCGACAGACCGTTCATTTTGTACTGGGCCTCGGATCCCGAGACGCTGACTCACATCACGCATGTGACGCCGCAGGTGGGGCTTGAGGCGGAGGATGAGAAGAATCCGGCCTATGTTCAGGATGCCTGGCTGGCGCGGGGTGTGATGCCGCTGAAATGGAAGGGCGGTTGGTGCTACAAGGACCGCACAGAAGATGAGTTTGTATCGGATTTCTGCGGTGCGGCGGACGCGGGGTATGTCGGTATCGCGGTCGACGAATGGGGCGGCGGCGACGCGGAGTTCGACGCGAAACTGGGCCGGGCGCTGGTTCGCACCAAGGAGGCCCGACCCGATCTGTTCGTGGCCGTGTGGTGTTTTGGTACATTTCGACCGCGCCAGGCGGAGTGGTTGCGCGACGGCGCGGATGTGGTGATGGTGGAGCGCTATTTCGGTGGCGCTGACCCGTCGCGGTATCCAGGACGGTTCGCGGGACCCATCCGTGTGGCACGGGAAGCGGGCATCCTCCACAAGACGGTGTTTGCCCTGGGCATGAACGACCGTGCGAAACAAAAAGAGCACGACAAACTCGGCGAGTGGGCCAACACGCCGGAGGAACTGGAAGCCCAGATGCGCTGGATTCGCGAGAACGCGCCCGAGATGCCGGGCATCTCGTTTTTCTCGCCGCGGTGTAGTCCGGAGATGCTGAAGCTGTCCGACGAACTGGCGGGGGAATTGTGGGGGAGCAAGCGATGACGGTGCGACTTCAGATGGTGGCCGTGTTGATGGCGCTTGCGGCGACGGGCGCTTTGGCGCAGCCGTCGGAGCTTCCCGCGACACCGCCGGGACCTCATGTGGGACTCGACGCGGCGGCTCACGAAGGGGCGGCCTCCGCGACCTTCGGGGACCCGATCGTCGGCACAAGCTATTTCTACTGGTACGACATCGAGGTGAATGGGCATATCATCAACCATGACGGCTCGGACGCGATGACGACGCATCCGGCGGACATGTCAGACCTGAGTTTCAAGCATGCCTCGTGGCATCGGACGCAGATGCTGGACGTCATGGACGCGGGCATCGATTTCATCATGCCGGTGTATTGGGGCGTGCCGGGTCAGTACGAGGGGTGGAGCTTCGCGGGGTTGCCGCCGCTGGTGGAGGCCCACGACGCCCTCATTGAGGAAGGGGTGGAGCCGCCGCACATCGGCCTTTTCTACGACACAAGTGTTCTTGAGTGGAACGAGTTCAACACAGACGGCACGAACTACCACGTCGATCTGTCGACCGAATTCGGCCGACGCTGGTTCTACGCGGCCATGCGCGACTTCTTCAGCATGATTCCGCCGAGCAAGTGGGCGCGGGTGGACGGAAAGCCCATCGTGTTTCTTTACGCGGGCGGGTTCGCCAAGGGGCAAGACCCGGACCAGTTCACGGATGTGCGGGAATGGTTTAGGAAAGACTTTGGATGCGAACCTTTCCTCGTGAAGATGCGTGATTGGCAGGGCGATGCGGACGCGGTGTACATGTGGGGCGGCGCAGTCAGCATGCAGTTGGACGAGCACGTGGCGGCGTTGGGGCCGGGCTACGACCACGCCAATGTCCCTGGCCGGACGCCGCTGGTGGTCGACCGTCGCGAAGGCGGCAAGTACATCGACGAGTGGCAGAGGTTGATGCGGATGAATCCGGATACGCGGCCGTGGATGGTTCACGTGGAGACATGGAGTGAATGGCACGAAGGCACCGACATTGCCGATTCGCGCGAGTACGGGCGGCAGTACATCGTGTTGACCCGGATGTTCGCGGACATGTGGCGGGCGAGGCAACACCTGAAACCGGTGGGTGCGTATGTGACGGCCGATTCGGTGGCGTGGCGCGAGGGCAAGGACAAGGGCATCGCGCCGGGTGTGTGCGATGGCGACGGCATTTGGGAGCTGGTGGAGAAGGCAGGCAAGAAAGGCATTGTGTCGCGGTACAGCGACCGGTCGCCGGAAGCCCGGTATCTCTACTTCGACGTGAACGACGGGTTCGCGCTGACTGTGGAAGGCGAGACGGTCAAGGTGACGGTCACCTATCTCGACAAGGGGTGCGACGGGATTCTTGTGCAGTACGACAACACGAATCGCGAGATTGGGTCAGTCTCGGGCGCGTTTAGGGAAGGTGGCGAGGTGACGTTGGGCGGCACGGACGAGTGGCGCACGGCGACCTTCGAATTGCCGGACGTTCTGTTCGCGAACCGGGCGAATGGGTCGGACCTGCGGTTCCAGGCCGTGGGCGGCGCGATGGAGTTGACGATCAGTGAAGTGGTGGTGGTGCGGGCTGTGGGCGAAGGGGAATAGGGGCTGGGACAAGACCCCTCACCCTCCCCTCTCCCTCCTGCGGCGGGCAAGCCCGTAGGGCGAGGGTAAGAGAAGGCCGGCGGCTGTGAACACGCCCGAACTTATTCGTAGATGTTGGCCATCTGCCAGGCGTCGAGGGATGTCAGCGTGGCGTCGCGGCCTTGGGAGCGAAGCGAGACGCCGATGCTGTCCTCACGATCAGGATAGACGCGCATGGCGACGCACTGCTTGCCGTTCACGAACACTTCTACGACGCTCTTGTCGACGAACACACGCAACCGCAGGGGTTCGTCGTTGGCGAGGGCGACGGGCGCGGTCTCCGGTGCGCGGGACTGGACGCTGGAGTGGCGTGACGAATAGGACGAGTCGAGGGTCACGATGCTCTCGCGCGGACTGGATTTGTCGTAGCGGTAGGTGTAGCCGCGGCCTTTGAAGAAGGCGATGCGAGTGTACTCCTCCTTGTCGGGCGACCGGAGCACATTGAGTTCCACCATGGGGGCGTGGCCCACGTCGATCTCGGCGATAAGCTCCATGGCGTCACCTTCTACATCCTTGAGCACGATTTCCTTGTTCGCGGGCAAGGTCATGTTGTCCACGCGCTGATGGTCGCGGCGCAGCGATTCCACCGCGGCGACGGGTTCGATGTTGAGCGCGTCGCGTCCGGCCAAGGTCAGACGGCGCGGCAGCGTCATGATTTGGTTCCAGCCTTTGGTTGGGCGCGCGGGGTTCATGTTAAACAGGACGATGACGCCGCCTTCGCCGTCGGGCGCAGCGGAAGGAGCATGCACGCCGGCCGGATTGGACGCTCCATGGTTGAAGTTGCCGTGGGAGGTGACGACGAACTTGTCACGTTCCGTGTCGTAATCGCCAAGGAGGTATTGGCCGCCGCTCATGTGGCTGTAGAACAGCAGGATGTGTCGGTCGCCGATGGGCCAGAAGTAGGGGCATGCGCCGTCATCGCCGACCATGGTGAACCGGTCGCCTTCGATGAAGGGATGCATGTACTCCCAGGTTGCCAGGTCGTCGGACCGGAACAGGAAGTTGGCGCGGATGTGCTTGCCGCCCGGACCATTCGGCAGGGTGCCGCCGGACAAGGAGTAGTAGACGCCGTCCTTCTTCCAGATGCACGGGTCGAACACGCGGTAGGGCCAGGGCGATCCGTCGGGTTGGGCGATGGGGATGACGGCGTTTCCGGTGACCTTCTCCCAGTTGAGAAGCAGCGCGTCGTCGGACACGGCCACCATGTTGCCCACCTCGGTTCCGTGATACATGGCGATGACGCGGTCTTCCTCGACCAGGGCCGCGCCCGAGTAGCAGCACCGCTCGGGGTTCGGGTAGATGGCGTAGGGCAGGTCGCGCCAGTGAACGAGGTCGTCGCTGACGGCGTGCCCCCAATGTTGGCGTCGGTCTTCGGGCGGATAGGCTTGGTAGAAGAGATGCCAACAGCCCTTCCAGAAGCACAGCCCGTTTGGGTCGTTTAACGTGCTTTCCGGGTTGATGTAGTGGTAGATGGGACGGAACCGGTCGCTGGCCATGCTGCGCCGCGACGCGATGAGGCGCTGCATGAGGGGGTTCTTGTCGAGGGCGGCTTCCTGGTCTACCAAGGCGTTGGGGTACTCGAACTTCGGCACTTTCGATGTGTAGTCCACCTTCTTCTCTCCCGCGAAGGCGTTGCCGCCGGTTGCTGAACCCAACAGTGTCACGGCGATTGCCGCCGCCAAGCCGATTATGCACATTCTCAGCATGAAACTACTCCTGTTTGGACCCGGGCATGTCCCATGGGCGAATCTTAGGGAAGCCCGTGGTGCGATGCAAACGGGAGGGGACAATCGAGAGAAGGGGATATGGAGATTGATGGAGATGGGGAGATGGGGAAGAAGGAAGCGAGCAACCTCCAACCCCAAACGGCCAAGTCGGGAGCGGAGAACCTAACATGGATGCAGAGGAGGAAGAGGATTGTGAGTCAATCCGGTCAGACTTTGTGAATGCGCGGGCTTGGAAGCAGGTCTCAGTCCGCGGGCGGGGTATTCAGGAAGTCGATGACTGCCTTCTTGTGTTTGGACATCTTGTCCTTCAGCGCCTTCCGTGGGTCGGGGTCGGTCTGACCTTTGGCGTCCATCAGTTCCAGCCTGAGCCTGGCGTTCTCGTACATCTGATATTCCATCCAGGCTTTCAGGAATCTGCTATGGTTGATTTCGCCAAGAACCATGGACTCCCATGGGGGCATTCCAAGGTCGACGAATTGTGTCTTGGAGAATGAAACTGTGATTGTCGCGTCGTCAGGCAGTTTCTCTGCGCCTGCACCGGCGAACGTGTACGGATTGCTGTTGGTGCCGGGGTCATAATCACCGAGATTCGATTCGTGCATGAATGCCTCATAGAATCTGCCGCAGAATTGGAGCAGATCATCGAGGTGCCCATAGGACTGGCGCACGCTCTCGTCGGAGAACCGCTGCTTCATGTAGGACCTATCGTCGAATCTCGCCCCCATGCCGCCTTCGTGAGTTTCTACTTGCCCGACTTGCCCATTGCCTGTGTCCCCGTCAGCCTCGGCGGCTTCGCTCTTGGAGGGCGCGGCGTTGCCGCGCACACCTGTCAGGGCAACGAGGACCAACGCCAGACCGATTGCGCGCAATGTGAACATGGAATCACTCCTGGTTGGATTCGGGCCACTGTGGACGAATCTTAGGGGAGCCCGTGGTGCGATGCAAACGGGAGGGAAGGATTGAAACGCAGAGTCGCTGAGAACGCAGAGGTTCGCAGAGCAATCGGGAGAGGAGAATCAAGAGAAAGGGATGTGGAGATTGATGGAGATGGGGAAGAAGGAAGCGAGCGACCTCCAATCCCGACGGCCAAGTCGGGAGCGGAGAACCTAACATGGATGCAGAGGATAAAGAGGATTCATGGCCAATCCGGTCATTTTCCATGAATGCGGAGTGTTGGCGGCGAGGTTTCGGCCCTCGGGCTGACGATCGGGTGGAGGTGCAGGTTCCAGGCGGTCTTGCTACAATGTGGTCACGGGAAAACCCACGGAGGCAGCCAATGAAACCGCTTCGACTGGATTTGGTATTGATGGGGTTAATGGTGTTGACGTGTCTTTCGCCGGCGTTGGGCCATGCGGAGGAGGAGGCGGTGCCGGTGTTTCGGGCGGGTGCGGCGACGAGTAACATCACGCCGCCGCTGGGGGTGTCGATTGTTGGCAATTGGCGATCGCCGAAGGCCAGCTACATCCATGACGAGTTGCACGCGCGCTGCATTGTCCTGGACGACGGCGAACGGCAGTTGGCGATTGTCATCTGCGACAACCTGTCCATGGACCGGGAGGTCTACGACGCGGCGAAGGCGCGGCTTCACGAGAAGACCGGCATTCCGCTCGAACACATGCTGATGGCGTCGACCCACACGCATTCGGGGCCGCCTGCGCGGGAAGGCAACTGCCTGGAACCCTACGAGGACCTGAGCGACTACCAACGGTTCGCGGTGGACCGGATTGTGGACGGCGTCCATTGCGCCATCAACAATCTGGAACCGGCGGAGATTGGGTGGGGCAGTGGCGAGGAGCCGAGCCAGGTACACAACCGGCGCTGGCACTTGAGCGATTACAGTCTCATGGTCAGCCCGTTCGGCGACCCCGACAAAGTGCGCATGAACCCTCCCAGGGGTCACAAGGCACTGGTGAAACCGGCTGGCCCGACGGACCCGGAGATCGCGTTCCTGGCGGTGCGGTCGGTGGATGGACGGCCCATCGCGCTGCTGGCCAACTACTCGCTCCACTACGTGGGCGGCGTACCCAACGGCCACATCTCGGCGGACTATTTTGGCGCTTTTGCCGACCGCATCCAGGAGTTGATTGGCGCGGATCGGCTTGATCCGCCGTTCGTGGGCATCCTGTGCAACGGCACCAGCGGAGACATCAACAACATCAACTTCCGCGAGCCAAGTCCCAAGCGGGAGCCGTACGAGCAGATTCATCGCGTGGCCAATATGGTCGCGGCCGAAGTATACGGGGCGTACCAGACGACGGAGTATGAGGATCACGTCACGTTGGGTGGACGGATGAGCGAACTGACGCTCGGCGTGCGCAAGCCCGACGAGGCTACCGTGGCCTGGGCCCATGGGATTCTCAAGAAACCAGAGGGCGAGACAGAACTCAAGGAACGTATCTACGCGAACCGCACGCTGATGCAAGACAAGAGCCCGGACACTGTGGACGTCTGGTTGCAGACGCTACGCATCGGCGATGTGGGCGTTGCGGCTATCCCGTTCGAGGTCTTTGTGGAGACGGGCCTGCAACTGAAGGCGGACGGGCCGCTGCCGGTCACGTTCACCATCTCGCATGCGAACGGGGCCTACGGTTACCTGCCGACACCGGCGCAGCACGAGTTGGGCGGCTACGAGACGTGGTTGGGTACGAACCGGGTCTCGAAGGAGTCGGAACCGGCGATTGTAGCGACGCTCTTCGAGCAGTTTGGTGAACTTGCCGGGGAGTAGGCGGTGGCGGCCGGGCCGCGAAACGGGGGACAGTCGAGTTGTTGATGAAGTGATGGTCTCCGGTGCGCAGCCCGCGATAACCTGGGGACAGCCACCCATTGTTGCCCTAAGAAGGTCAATAATGGGACGTAAGAACTTGGCAGTCCCCGTTTGTCGCTTCTGTTCAGGCGGGCGCGCAAAGGCGGGACGGGGTAAAGCTGGTGGAGGGCGCGGAGGGGCGCTAGCCCTCCGTGGCCTTCTGGTAGACCATGAGATAGACCTTGTAGTCAGGTGTTGTAAGCCAGAGGTGTCTGCCCGGCCGTGTGTCGCGGAGGCCGAACAGGAAGGTCTCGCCGGTTGCAAGGGTCACGCCGGCAAAGGCGCGTCCGCTGTAGCCGCGATGCGCGTCGATGGTGTAGTTTGGTCCGAAGTCGTAATTGCGTAGAGCTTCGACGCTTTGGCGCATCTCATCGGGCATCTCGTCGGCCAGGTCGGGCAGCTTCCCGTAGTGGAGTTCATTCACCACAGTCTCGACGTATGTCCGGGCATAGCTCTGGAGGAGCAGGCGGTCGGCAAGCTGTACTGTGATCGATGCACACACCACGGCGAGAAGCGCTTGAAGGATGAACGCTTTCGGTCCTTGAACGCCGTTGCGCCATTTGCGGAAGCCGAGCGCCGCAGCCACGACGTTGAACGGGGCCAGTGATCCAAAGATGATGAGAAACGCGAGATCCATGGCCAATCCTCCCGCCGCTGCGCGTGTGCCCCGGTCCGCGCGCGGGTCTACAGACCACTGTACCACAAGATGGGTTGGTCGCGAGTTTCCAGACTCGACACAATGCCGGGACCCGCAAGACCCCTCACCCCACCCCTCTCCCGATGGGAGAGGGCGCGAGAAACGGGGGAAGCGGGATTCGTCCCGAATATGGGGCATCTTCGGCCCAACGCGAGCCGGAATCTCCTGCCACTCTTGCGGCCGCGGACATGCCTGAATGAAGATCGGGCATTCCTGTGCGCGACACCCTCTTGACGCCGGAACTGTTTGGGCCTAGGGTGGATAGAAGAGTGGCGTGAAGGGGTATCGAACCCTGACGCGGGAATGGTGTCCTAAGGAGCGAGGCTGAGGTGCGAGCCGGCGATTGCGGTGCCCTCGCCTCCGTTGATTCGAGCGACGAAACACGGATCCAGGAGGATGCTTTGCTATGCGAAACCTGTTTGTCTGCCTGACTTTGCTTGCCGCGGTGTTGGCGTTGACCGTCGGCACGCAGGACGTGGAGTCCGCGGCGGTGCGGGAATGGGTCGGCCGGAAGGCCATCGAAGTGGAACACACCCACGCCGGGCTGGTGGCCCGGTTCCCCATCTTGAACCCCACGGGGCAACGCGTCGACGCCAAAATGACGGTGCGGATCGTCGATCTGAATGGCAAGGAGCAGGCGGCCGCGACGGTCGACCTGAAGCTGCAACCCAACAAACGCAAATACGAGGTGAACCTGGTCGGCGACATCCCTTCGGACCAGATGCCGTTGTACGTGATCCAATACACGTTGCAGACGCCGTCGGGCATGGAACGCGGCGCGCGGAGTCTGATGGCGGTTCTGGCGCAGTTGGAGACGCGGGTCGTGGCCTACCGCGACCTGTTGGCCGGTAGCGACGCGTCGGTGCGCGTGGTGGCGCTGAATCATGCCACGGGGAAGCCCGTGAAAGGCGCTACGGTCGCAATCGCGCTCGTCCAGGGCGAAGAGGTGACGTCGCTCTACAAGGGACGTACCAACGGCAAGGGCACGTTGGATGCCGCGTTCGCGGTGCCCGACATGGACGAGGCCAAGGCCCAGCTTCGGGTGAAGGTGTCGCATGCCCGGCTCGGAAAGGACGAGGCGACCGTGCCGGTGACCGTCCAACGACGCGCCAAACTGCTCCTGAACACGGATAAGCCCATGTACCAGCCCGGCCAGCAGATTCAGATGCGGGCGCTGTGCCTGGGCGTTGGCAGTCTCAAGCCGGAGGCGGGCAAAGACCTGATCTTCGAGGTGATGGATTCCAAGGGCAACAAGGTATTCAAGCACCCCACCCAGACCAGCGAATACGGCGTGGCTTCGGCGAAATTCCAACTGGCGAGCGAAGTGAACCAGGGCGCGTATACCGTGCGTGCCATTCTCGGCAAGACCCAGAGCGAGAAGCAGGTGACCGTCGAGCGGTACGTGTTGCCCAAGTTCAAGGTACACGTGGCGACGGAACGCGACTACTACCTGCCTGGCGAGACGTTGAAGGGCACGATTCAGTCCGATTACTTCTTCGGCAAACCCGTGGCGGGCGGGACCGTGGAGATTGTGGCGTCGAAATTCGAGATCGAGTTCCAGGAATTCGCCCGAATTGAAGGCAAACTCGACGCGGAAGGGCATTGGGAGTTCGAGATTCCCTTGCCCGACTTCTTCGCCGGCACACCGCTCGAACAGGGCGAAGCGTCGGTGCGGTTGGAGGCGTTCGTGACCGATACGGCCGACCACCGGGAAGAGAAAGTGACCATGACGCCCGTGGCGGCCGCGCAATTGAACATCTTCGCCGTGCCCGAGAGCGGAGGTTTGGTGCCGCGTCTGGACAACCGGGTCTACGTGCTGGTGTCGTACCCGGACGGCACGCCGGCGAAGGGCGCGCGCCTGGCCGTCACCGGCCGGGGCGTCGATGCCGCATCGGCGGAACTGATAACGGATGAACTGGGCATTGCCACGGTTACCGTGAAGGCCCCGGCTGCCGCACCCACGAAGCTGCGCGTGCGCGCCAGCGACAAGCAGGGGCATACGACGTCGAAGGAATTCGATCTCGCGAACAGGGGGGGCGATGACGCCCTCATCCTGCGCACGGAGCAGGTGCTGTATTCGGCGGGCGATACGCTCCGGGCCGATGCCTATACCACCAAGCCTGCGGGCACGGTGTATTTCGACTTGGTTCGGAACGGGCAGACGGTGATGACGCGCGCGGCGGACCTTGTCGCAGGCCGCGCCTCGTTGGTGATGGACCTGGATGAAGGAACTTCGGGGAGCGTGGTGTTGCAGGCGTACGTGTTCACCGGCGCCGCGGACATCCTCCGCGACGCGCGGTTGCTGTACGTCAACCCCGCCGATTCGCTTCAACTCGACATATCCCTCGACAAAGACACGTACCAACCAGGGCAACACGCGCAGATTCGGTTCGTGACGCGGAACAAGGCGGGCGCGGGCACGCCGTCGGCCATTGGTGTGACCATTATCGACGAGAGCGTGTACGCGTTGCAGGAGATCCATCCCGGTCTCGAGAAGGTGTACTTCACCCTCGAGAAGGAGATCATGCAGCCTCGTTACGAAATCCATGGGTACAAGCTGGACGACATCGTCAGCGGTCAACCCGGGCTTCCCGTGAGGCCCGGCGGCATGGCCAAGGGGCAGTGGACCGATACGCAACAGGAAGCCGCGCGGGTGTTGCTGGCATCGGCTCCGGCCGTGCCCGAACCGCCGGTCCGGCTCAACACCTTCATCCAACGGCAGCGCCAGGCCGACACGGCTGTCCGGGAACGGTTCGAGAAGGACTACCAGCATATCCAGCGGGCCGTGCAGAAGTACTTCAGGGCCCGCGACGGCAAGCTGCCGCGCGATCTGCTTTCGGCGTTGCTGCGCGGCAAGCATCTTCGCCCCAATGAATTGCTGGACCCGTGGGGCAACATGTACGAGTTCGACTTCTCCCAAGCGGCGGACTCGGGCGGCTTCTTCACCATGCGGTCGAACGGCCCGGACGAAGTGAAAGACACACCCGACGACCTGACGACCGACCATATGTTCAAGCAGATGCGCCGGGGCCGTATGCGCCTTGGCGCCGAAATGATGGTAGCGGACGCCATGCCCATGCCCGCGCCGATGGCGGCCAAGCGCGCCGAGATGGAAATGGCGGACGGTGACATGGCCTTCGGCGGCATCGCAGGCGTCCCTGCAGATGAGGCCGCTGGCGGCCCGCAGCCACCGCGCCTGCGCGAATACTTCCCCGAGACGCTGCTGTTCGAACCATCGCTTATTACGGACGCCACGGGCACGGCGGTCCTTGACCTGACGTTGGCGGACAGCATCACCACGTGGCGCATGTCGGCCATGGCGTCGTCGGCCTTGGGCGCGTTGGGCAGCAAGGAAACACCGTTGCGCGTGTTTCAGGACTTCTTCGTGGACCTGGACCTGCCGGTGGCGTTGACGCAGAACGACCGCGTGTCCATCCCCGTGGTGATGTACAACTACCTGACCGAAGCGCAGGACGTGCGGCTGAAGTTCGACGAGGAACCGTGGTTCACACTCGACGGTGAAGCTGAGCAGACGATTCGGTTGGCCCCGGAAGAAGTGAAGGCCATGTACTTCCCCATCGAGGTGAAGGAACTGGGCCGGCACCGGCTCACGGTGTGGGCCTACGGTTCGGAGATGAGCGACGCCATCCGCCGCGAAGTGGATGTGACGCCGGATGGCCAGGAACAGAACATCACGTTCAGCGACCGGCTCAGCGGCAAGACCGAACACACGGTCCTGATTCCGCCGAACGCGGTCGAGGGCGCCAGCAAGGTGCTGGTGCGGGTGTATCCCGGCATGTACAGCCAGATCGTGGACGGGCTCGACAGCATGTTGCAGATGCCGTGCGGATGTTTCGAACAGACCACGGCATCGACCTATCCGAACGTGCTCATCGTGCAGTACATGAAAGCCACGGAACAGTTGAATCCCGAGACCCAAATGAAGGCGGAGGGTTTCATCAACAACGGGTACCAACGCCTGCTGGCGTACGAAGTGCAGGGAGGCGGGTTCTCGTGGTTTGGCGAGGCCCCGGCCAACAAGGCGCTGACCGCCTTGGGCGTGAAGCAGTTCTACGACATGGCCGAGGTACACGAAGTCGACCCGGCCGTCATCGACCGCACGCGGGCGTGGCTCCTGTCACGGCAGGAGGCCGACGGGTCGTGGAAGCCCGACGAACAGTATCTACACGCCGACACCTGGAGCGGCATCCAGAGCAGCGGCGTGCTGGTGACGGCCTACATCCTTGAGGCCATCCTGAGTACGGGCGACACCGGTCCCGGCACTCAGAAAGCCATCGACTACCTGCGCGCCAATTGGCAGGATGCCAAGGACGCGTATACGTTGGCGTTGCTTTCCAACGCGCTGGTGGC
>JAAEQP010000623.1 GCA_024231375.1 bacterium
GGCCTACCTGCGCCCGGACGTGCTGCTCATCTTTGACCGGGTGCGCGCCACCGATGCATCCTACGAAAAGGCATGGCTGCTGCATTCCAAGACCAAGCCGCAGACCACTTCCGAAACGGTGGTCCAGGGGAGCGCCGACAATGGCATCCTGACCAGCAGTGACGATGCCTTTCGCGTGGACAGCGGTTCCGGCGGGCGGCTGTTCGTGCAGACCTTGCTCCCTGCCGCGCACACCATCCGCAAGATCGGGGGGCCTGACTACGATTACTGGTCCGACGGCGCGAACCGCGACGGTGGCGCATCGTCCCAGGAAAACGGCTATGCCGAGCCGGGGACGTGGCGGGTGGAAGTTGTGCCGGACGCCGTGCAGACCGATGATCTGTTCTTGCACGCGCTCTATATCACCGATACGACTGCCAGCGCGATGCCGACCGTCAATTTGTTGAGCACCTCCGGGGGCGAGATGGTTGGTGCTCACGTGCAGGAAGCGGGCCGCGAGCGCGCGGTCCTCTTTAGCGCGGCGATGGACGGAGCGCTCGTCAGCGGGGGCGTGCAGTACGACGTCACCACCGGCGGGGAATGCGGCCATCTGCTCACCGGCGTGTTGAGTGATACGCTCTATCGCGTCACCGTCGGCGTGGACGTGTGGGAGGTTGCCAGCAGTGCCGAACACACGCTCTACTTTAGCACCACCCAAAGTGGCGCGCTGCACGTGTCTATCGCCATGCCGGGTGCACC
>JAAEQP010000624.1 GCA_024231375.1 bacterium
AAGAATACACCCAGGGCGACCAGGTCGCCGTGGACGAAGTGGCGGCGCGTCAAATGCTCCATGCCGTAGGCCACAATATGTTCGGAACCTTCTTCCGGACGCGCATTTCCCAGGGGATAACAGAACTCGACCTCGCGCTGAAACAGGTCCACGACAACGTCGATGCCATTGGGGGTGACGTTGTAGATCTCGGAGGCATTGTTGTCGAGTTCGACGAGACATTGGCGCGCCAGTTCGGCGACGGACGCATCGTACGCCTCCCCGGTCCGTTCGTGGGCGAGTTTCCAGTCAAACAGGGCGGTGTGAATGCTGGCGATATCGCATGAGCCGGCGCGGTTCAACTCGGGCGGGGCTTTCTGGATGAGGTCGTAGTCAATGATGACTTCCTCGGGAAAAATCTCGCCCACATACTGCACCTTCTTGTCCACGCGCACCGCGATGCTGTGCGTGAGCGGGGCATCAACGGAGATGATGGTGGGCACGAGGACCATGCGGCACCCTCGTTTCCACGCGATGAACTTGGCCATGTCGGCGCAGGAACCGCCGCCCAGACCGACGACGACATCGCAGGGGGCCAGGTTTTCGTTAGCTTTCTCGACGGTATCGAGGTCCATGTCGGGCACGAAGTAGAGCGCGTCCGGCTCCCAAGGTGTGTCCGATTGAAGCAGGGCCCACGGCTCTTCCA
>JAAEQP010000625.1 GCA_024231375.1 bacterium
GGGCACTGACCGCTTCCCTACGGGCGCGGCTCTGATTAGAGATTGCCCTACACACGCCAAGGCTATCCATCCGTGGTTGTCGAGAACACCACATATCCCCACCGTTCGGGGACATGCAGGTTGATTAACCCTTGCGGGGACCAGACCCAGTTGTCTTCGGGCGTGTCCGGCACCTTCTCGTAACGGCCGTCGATGATGCGGTGCCGCCACTCCACGCGGGAGAAGTTGACGCGCCAGACGTCGCCATCGTGCGGGGGGGCGGGCTTGTGCGCGTACTCCGCGAGTGACCGCCACGGCAGCGCGAATTCGAGCGACCATCCTCGATCCGTGTCAGTCGGGTCGTTTAAGGTGCCATCCACATGCGTCGCGCTCTTGAGCCCTTTCAGGTTCCATTCATGGTGCGCGGGGCCGCCGTCGATGTAGGTGCGCTCCAGGAACAGGTCGAAGATCGTATTGAGGGCGTTAATCTCGATCTCGTAGTATTCGCGCGTGTCGCCGTCGGGATCGATGAAGACCTCAAAGTCGTTGTCGTAGTACACGACCTCGTCGTGGTGCGTCAGTGTGCCCCACACGTGCGGTTCTTCCAATGTCGCGGCGATGTAGAAGAACTCGTCGTCCCACGCCATCTTGGCCCGTGTGGTGAGGCGCGGTTTTGGCTTGGCATCCCCTTCGATATCGACGAAGAGGCCAGTCCACGCCGCACGTGCCCAGGCTGCTTCATTCAGCCGACCGTCGACCACAATATCGCTCGCCGCACGGTGGCAGA